>LOES01000147.1 GCA_001515955.1 Clostridia bacterium BRH_c25
ATCTGGTGGCAATGACGGAGAGGTCACACCTGTTCCCATCCCGAACACAGAAGTTAAGCTCTCCAGTGTCGATGGTACTTGGACCGAAGGGTCCTGGGAGAGTAGATCGCCGCCGGGTAATATAAAAAGATCAACAGTTTCTACTGTTGATCTTTTTATATTACCCGGTGGCAACGAAGCAAAGGTGCACAGAATATCTACTTCCCCATCCCTGACAGTATAAACGGTTGTAAAAATGCAAAAAACAAATTATATATTTTTATCACGCTTTTATATTGGACAATGACGATATTGTATGTAATAATATGATAAAATATCTAATGTATATACTACGAAGCATATTATAGAGGCTAAAGAACGGAGTGATCATATGGATAACACGGCAGGAATAAAGAAATCATTGTTGAAACGATTGCAAGATCTTAAAGAGCTGACTGTAGAGAAATACCAGTTGATTTCAGAGGAGATAATTGCAGAGATTTGTGATATAACGGAGGAAACAGGCAAGGAGATTGCAGTATACATTGACAGGAAGGGTGCAGTACTTGATGTAAGTATTGGAGACGAAAACACAGTGATCTTGAAGGACTATAATAACAGAAGGTCTGAGGAAAGTTTAAGCGGAGTAAGATGCGTACATACACATCCTAACGGCTCTGGAGGACTTTCAGAGGTGGATCTTTCTGCTTTGAAAAGGATGAAGTTTGACATTATGGCTGCGGTGGGAGTAGCAGACGGTATTATGACCAATGGAAGCATAGCCTTTCTTGGAATTGACGGTGAAAAGCAGCTTCAGACAATTGTCATGGGCCCTTACAGTATGGAAAGACTAATGAAGGTAAATGTTTTGGATGTAATTAATGAAGCAGAAGCCGGTATAAAAGATATAAGAAAAGCAGGCAAAGAGGTAGACAGTGATATAGAACGGGCTGTACTGGTAGGAATTGAAGACGAAGAAGCCCTGGACGAGTTAAGGGAGCTTCTGAAAACTGCAGGAGGCTATGAGGTTGGCAGAATGGTTCAGAGTAAAGACAAAAAGGACACTGCTATCTTTATTGGAAAAGGAAAGCTAAAAGAGCTTATGCTTCTCAGTCAGGCAATGGATGCAAGCCTTGTGGTTTTTGATGAAGAGCTTTCCGGTGCCCAGATAAGAAATCTGGAAGAAGCTCTTGGGCTCAAGGTTATTGACAGGACTCAATTGATACTGGATATATTTGCACAGAGGGCAAGGTCACGGGAAGGAAAGCTTCAGGTAGAGCTGGCACAGTTAAAATACATGATGCCCCGCTTGATAGGTATGGGACAGCAGATGTCAAGGACAGGCGGTGGTATCGGCACAAGAGGACCAGGAGAGAAGAAGCTGGAGGTAGATAGAAGAAGAATAAGAAATAGACTTAACGACCTGGAAAAGGATCTTAAGGAGGTCAAAAAGCAAAGGGATCTTCAGCGGGAAGGCCGGGTGTCAAGGAAGGTATTTCAAATATGTCTTGTAGGCTATACAAATGCAGGAAAATCCACGCTTCTTAACAATCTTGCAGAGGCTGACATATATGCCAGAGATCAGCTGTTTGCTACCCTAGATCCTACTACCAGAAAGGTGACACTGAATAACAGCAAGGAAGTGCTGATTACAGACACTGTAGGATTTATAAGGAAGCTGCCCCATGACTTGGTGGAGGCCTTTAAATCAACACTGGAGGAGGTGCTTTATGCTGACCTTCTGATACATGTGGTCGATGGAAGCAATCCTGACTGTGAAACACAGGTAAGTGTGGTGGCAGATGTACTTGCAGAGCTGGGTGCAGATGATAAGGATACTATAATGGCAATAAACAAGATAGATAAATGTCCTGGAAAATTTGCCGCAGCAGAGTATAAGGATATGGAAAATGTTGTACATATTTCAGCTTCAGAGAGAATAGGCCTGTCACAGCTGCTTGATTTAATAGAGAAATATGCAGGACTGCAGTCAAAGACTGTGGAACTGCTGATACCCTATGCTGAGGGCAGCGTGGTATCTACGATTTATGGCAGCGCAAATGAGGTTATTGAGGAACAGTACAGGGAGGACGGAATATATATAAAGGCTGAGGTGGATGAAATTAGTTATGGAAGATTAACCAAGTATGCAATTTGATGCTTAATGCACTGAGAATATACATTAAAACGCCTAGGGGGTACTCCTTTGAACAAAAATAGAATTGGATATATTTATGTCTTGCTTGCATCTTTCTTTTTCGCTTTAATAGCTGTTATCGGCAAGACTGTAATGAACAGTGGAATTAATGTATTTGATCTGCTTATATTGCAGAATACGACGGCACTAATATTTATGCTTGCCTATTTTGCAATAGTAGATATAAAAAAGCTGTATCTGGATAAAAAAAGTCTGAAGACTATCCTTGTACAGGGGCTGGTTGGAAGTGCCAGCACAACGATTCTGTTTTATCTTGCACTTCAGAGAATGAATGCAGGAGTAGCTTCAATGCTCCTGTTTACTCACCCTGTGCTTGTGAGTCTTTACTTTATGGCTACGAAAACAAAGAAAATAACACTGACCAATAATTTAGCCCTGTTGGCTGCTTTTATGGGGAGCATAATGGTAATAAATGTGTTCAATATTGATATGGCAAAGACCCCCCTTATAGGGTTGGGTTTTGGAATACTTGCCAGTGCAGCATATGCTTTCTACAATATATACGCGGATGTAAAGCTCAAGGACTTTGAACCACTGGTCATAACTTTCTATACGACTCTGGTGATTCTGGCAGTGACGCTGATACTCCGGCCTGGTTTTTTCAGGTTTGAGTTTGCAATGACTTCAGAGCTTATGATATATATCTGCGAGCTTGCTGTGGTCTCAGGGATATTGCCGGTTATATTCCTTTATAAGGGTATAGGCATGGTGGGTGCAGATAAAGCAAGCATAGTGGCCACATCAGAACTGCCCATAACAATACTGATGTCTTTTATTGTACTGAGTGAAAGGATGGGGCTTGTTCAACTGGCAGGGATATTGCTTATAATCTGCTCGATAGTAATACTGCAGTATGAGGGGTCTTTGGAAAAAAATTTTAATGCATTGAAGAGTGAGAGATGATTTAATAATTTCCTCTCCCGTCATTTTCATTGTCATCGCACCTGAAATAGTTATCGCATTTTTCGTTTTTATCGGCAGTGGTGTTTTGCCTGTTCTGCCGGTATCTGTTTATGCCCCTTACCAGTGCATATGCTGCTAACAATCGTTTAATCTTCATTTGCAGTCTTCCTTTCCCGAATTTGTTTTTTTGTTTTTACTTTTTGAGGTTATTTCATATACTCCCATTATTAAGAGGAATGCTCCGAAGAATTTTTTTAGAAGATTTGAGTCCAGGTTCACTGCAAGCAGTGAGCCTATTACAGCTCCTGCACAGCCGGTTATTGCCAGCTTCAGAAGCAAGCCTTTCTCTATATTGTGTTTTTTTGTATGTACAAAGAGAGCTGCTATAGCAGAGGGTATAAATACTATGAGGTTTATACTCTGGGCAATTTGCTGTTTGACACCCACTGTGAAAACCAAAGCAGGAATCAACAACGTGCCTCCGCCTATCCCCATACCGCTTATGATGCCTGATGCAAAGCCGATAATGATTGTAAGCATTAGAACACCATCCTTACAGCGGCAATTATCATGAATATACCGAATATTTTTCTGAGAGCATTTACTGAAAACTTATTCAATATGCAGGAGCCTACTAAAGCACCCATTACTGAGCCGACAGCAACCTTCAGCGTAAGCGCAGGATCCACTACATCATATCTGAAGTATATAATAGAGCTGATGATTGACAGTGGAAGTATTATAGAAATTGCTGTAGCATGGGCTTTATGATCCTCTATATCCATTAGGAACACAAGGCAAGGCACTAGTATAGTCCCGCCGCCTGAGCCGAAAATACCATTCACCAGGCCTACCGCCAGGCCTATCAGTGCAGTTTTTACCATGCTTGTTTTTTTACTCATAGTTGCTCCATATATAACGTTATTCAGCTATTTCAGATACTATTTTTCATTATTAATCTCTGCAATACATGGTTTATTATTGCATGTAAATATTCACAGGTGAATTTGAAGCTATAATATATATATTGAACGCACAAAAGCATTTACATTGGGCAAAGTGCGAATTCAATAACAATATAGGTAACATTTACGCGAAATTTGAATTAAGAATGTAAAATGTTTTTCGCGAAATATATATTCACTTAATTATAAAAAGTATATATAGGTAGGTTGCATATAGCATTAATAGCACTGCTGCATGTAAACGGCTTATCTTCCTGGTAAGAACTGTAGGAACGGTTAGTACCGTCATAAGAGTGAGTGAATACGGCAAATCCAGCTTTATTATTTGCAGCGGAACGGTAAGTGACCGGAATAGCGAGGATACACCGATAACCATGGTAAGGTTTAATATATTAGCACCAATGATATTGCCTACAGCCATATTACGGTGTCCTTTTATGAGTGCAGCAATTGAAGTTACTAATTCAGGCAGTGATGTGCCTAACGCAATTAACGTTAAGCTGATAACCATATCAGGAATTTTCAGAAGGTTTGCAATAATAATACCATTATCCACCAGCATTCTTGCTCCAATAATAACAAGCCCTGCACCTGTGATAAACTTCAATCCGTTCATTCTTGCCTCATTAGGCTCAATTGCAGCGTGTTTGTCAGTCTTCTTACCTTTATAGAAATTCTTTTTAATATCAACCTCCAACAGATTAACAAATATGTAGATAATAAGCCCCATTAATAAAAGTATGGTATCCTTTATGTCGATTTTTCCATCTTGAGCCATAAATATAAAAGCTACGGCACAGCAAACCATAATAACTGCTTTTATATTATAAATTCGTGAATTGATTTTGGAAGGCGAGATCAAGTTTGAAATTCCGAGAACTAACCCTATGTTGCATATCGTAGATCCAATTGCATTTCCCAACGCCATGTCGGTATGACCTCTAATAGCTGATGTTGTGGATACCATGAGTTCAGGAAAGGTTGTACCAAGACTTACAATAGTAGCTCCAATAAATACTTCAGGCATGCCCGTAATTCTTGCAACCCATGCTGCTGAATCAATAAACCAGTCGCCACCTTTAATAATGAATAGCAGACCTACAATAAAAAGAGAACAAGTTATTATTATAGTCATATTACCATCCTTTTTCACTAAGTATTTTGTATTATTAAGCGGATTATATATGATACAGAATATTAATATTTATGTTATATACTGTGAAAAAAGAATGTAATTTTACATTTTGGCATAAACGAAAGGCAGGCAGTAAATTATTCAAGAAAAGCTTGTATCTCTGCCTATTAGACCACATACAAGAGTAAAAATGGACATAAAGTATGGACATGCATTGATTATTTACACCGATTTTTAAGAATGCTATTATATATAAAGACAAGTGAATAGAGATGGCAAGATCTTGCGAAGATTTGCCTCATTTCCTTTGATACAAAACGAGAAAACAGGAATGTGGATTTTTTTGCATTTTGTATATATTATATATTTCTATATTTGGAGGTTTAAGCATGAGAAATGTCGACAAGGTTATAAACGAAGCAGTGGAGTGGATAAAAAATACTGTGGAAGAAGCAGGAGCCAAAGGGGTAATATTCGGACTTTCAGGAGGAATAGATTCCGCAGTTGTTGCAGCACTCTGTATGAAAGCTTTCCCAGAGAACTCACTGGGAGTAATAATACCCTGCTACAGCAATCCAACCGATGAGGAGCATGCACATCTGGTGGCTGAAGCATTGAGACTCGAGACAAAAACAGTGGTTCTAAACGACTCTTTTGATGTCATGAAAGCTGTGCTCGGAGTACAGGAAAGTGATCCAAAGCTTGCGGTTGCAAACATAAAGTCCAGACTCAGGATGATTACTCTTTATTATTATGCAGGAGTTGAGAATTATCTTGTGTCAGGTACAGGCAACAGGAGCGAGCTTACAATAGGCTACTTTACGAAATACGGCGATGGAGGAGTAGACTTCCTGCCATTGACAAGCTTTGTGAAAAGCGAAGTAATAGAACTGGCATATAAGCTGGGTATTCCGGAAATAATCATAACCAAACCACCGACAGCCGGCTTGTGGGAAAACCAGACTGACGAAAAAGAGATGGGCATGAGTTATGCAGAGCTTGATGAGTACATTCTTACAGGCAAAGGCTCGGAAGAGATCAAGAGCAAAATTGAGAGAATGCATCTAAGAAGTGAGCATAAGAGAGTATCTGTACCAAAGTTTATACCATCAGAAAAAGGAAATTTATAGTTTACACCGAAAAAGGTTTTATGATAAAATAATATGTACTTTTATACTTAAAGATTAGGGGAGGTTTTTCATATATGTCCGGACATTCAAAATGGGCAAATATTAAGCATAAAAAGGGCAAGGCCGATGCCATGAGAGGCAAGATATTCACCAAGCTGGGCAAGGAAATTGCCATGGCTGCCAAGAATGGCTCTGATCCAAGCACCAACAATAAGCTTGCCGATGTAATAGCTAAAGCGAAGGCCAACAATATGCCGAATGATACGATAGCGAGAGCTGTAAAGAAAGGCTCCGGCGAGATGGAAGGTGTGGACTACGAAGAGATAGTCTATGAAGGCTATGCTCCCGGAGGAGTAGCAGTTATAGTATCAACACTTACCGAGAATAGAAACAGGACAGCGGGAGATGTAAGGCATATATTTGACAAGAATGGCGGCAGCATGGGTGCAGCCGGCTGCGTAAGCTGGATGTTCGACAACAAGGGGATTATCATAGTTGAAAAGGATGGGAAAATTGATGAGGAGGAGCTGATGATGCAGGCCCTTGAAGCAGGAGCTGAGGACTTGAATTCAGAAGAGGATTCCTTTGAGATAGTAACATCACCGGAAAGCTTCTCAGAAGTAAGACAGAAGCTTGAAGAGCTTGGAATACCAATGGCTTCAGCAGAAGTGACAATGGTACCGCAGAATTACATCGAAGTGACTGCTGAGGAAGACATAAAGAGGATAACCAAAATGCTTGATATGTTCGACGACAACGACGATGTGCAGGACGTTTACCACAACGCTGAGCTGCCGGATGAAGGAGAGTAATCTATTAATATTTTTGGCTAATTTATTATACGATCACAAAAAGGAGCAAATATGAGAATATTGCTCCTTTTGATATTATATATCTTGCAATCACAATACAAATAATATATTATGCAGATAATACTACATATAATTTAAATAATCTCATTATGAAGTTAATGTTACAGGCGGAAGCGTTTTGAATCAACTGTAAATATGAGTATTGCTTATTAGCGGGAGAATGCATGAACATGGGGGGGATTTCCTTGAGAAAAGCTAATGAAGATGATTTTAGGAGCTTCGACGGCACAGGGAAGATGATTGGAAGCGGAAGAGGCGACATAGGAGAAAACGGTATAATAGCTTCAGGAAGATATGAAGCTTCAAAAGCAGGAATTGAAATTATAAAAAAGGGTGGCAATGCTATAGATGCGGCAGTAGCTGTCGGGTTTGCCATAGGAGTATGTGAACCCAATGCTTCAGGCTTGGGCGGCGGAGGCTTTATGACTGCCAGGATTGCCAAGACAGGTGAAAATATATTTATTGATTTTAGAGAGGTTGCCCCCAAAATGGCTAAGCCGGATATGTGGGAAATAGGACATGATGGAGAAGTTGTAAAGGGAGAAAACTATTTTGGCGGAAAGTCGGTAGGGGTACCGGGGGAGGTTGCAGGCCTTATATATGCCTTGGAGCATTATGGGATCATGTCCTTGGAAGCAGTAATGGAGCCTGCTGTAAAACTGGCCCGGGATGGATATGTTGTATCACCATTATTAGCAGGTGATATGAAAGAAAAGATGAAAGAGCTAAGAAGATATGAAGCCAGTACAAAAACTTATTTAAAGAATAATAAGCCGTACAAGGCAGGTGATATTATAAAAAATCCAAATTTGGCAAATACATTGAGAAAAATAGCTAAAGGTGGTAAAGATGCATTTTATAGGGGAGAAGTGGCTGAATCAATAGTTAAAGCGGTGCAAGAGTCAAAAGGTGTTATGACAATGGAAGATCTGGCTGATTATAAGGTACGGGTCAGAAGACCTGTTTTTGGCAGCTACAGAGGCTATGAAATAATATCTTCACCTCCCCCAAGCTCGGGGGGTACACATTTGATACAAATACTAAACATGCTGGAAAACTTTGATATAGGATGTATGGAAGTAAATTCGACCGGATATTTGCATTTATTTTCAGAAGTATTTAAGATATGTTACTCTGATAGAGCCAAATATATGGGAGATACAGATTTTGTACAAGTTCCGGTTAAAGGGCTTGTTTCAAAAGCCTATGCAAAAAAACTGGTAAAAAGGATAGATATGAATAAAGCGCAAGAATATGAGTATGATGATCCATGGGTGTATGAACATAAGGACACAACGCATTTTTCCATAGGGGATAAAGCCGGCAACCTGGTTGCCGTTACTAAAACAATAGATCACTTCTTTGGTTCATGTATTGTTACTGAAGGGACAGGTATATTATTAAACAATCAGATGTCAGATTTTTCGGTAGGCTTTAATAAGCCGAATTCTGTTGAACCGTTAAAGAAACCTCTTAGCTCTATGAGTCCAACCTTAATAATGAAAGACGGGAGTCCCTTTATGGTACTTGGTTCTCCAGGGGGCGACAAGATAATCTCTACAATAACCCAGGTTATATCAAAGGTAATAGATCATAATATGGGAATACAAGCTGCGGTTGACGCTCCAAGGATATCGGATGATACAGAAAATAAAATAGTATATGAGTCAAGGATATACTGTGAATCAATAAATAAACTGAAAGAAATGGGACATGAAGTTGAAGAACTGGATGATTGGGATAGGCAGATGGGTTCTGTTCAAGCTGTTAAATTTGAGGATAATGGAGTATTGAGTGGAGCGGCAGATCCCAGGAGAGATGGGAAGGCTTTGGGTTATTGATAAAAATATATACTGTATATTAATTCCATTTTGTGGTAGAATAATTTTGTCGATTAAGCGGTAGTATTGTTGAACAGATTATCCGGCGACGGATAGGAAAGAGAAAGGGTAATATATGGAGAAGAAAAAGATACTCAAACAATTAGAAGAGGAATTCAATGATCTTACTCCCAGCTTTCAAAAAATTGCAAACTATATTTTAATAAACTATAAGTACATACCTGCAGTTTCTTCTGCAGACCTTGCAAACAGCATAGGTGTAAGTGATGCCAGTATAATAAGGTTTTGTCAGAAGCTTGGCTATGAGGGGTTCATAGAGTTTAAGAATATTTTATTAATGGAAATAAATGATAGCGGCAAAAATCCTGTTGATAAAATGTTGAAGACAATAAAGCTTATTGGCGAAGATAACAAGGATTATGCGAATCTGTTCCAAAACGAACTGGCAAATCTGAATAGAACAATTATGAGCTTTGATGCGGATGTATTAAAATCTGCAGTTGATGAGATCGGAAAAGCAAAAAAAGTATATATACTGGGTATGGGCAGCTGTAAAACTATTGCTGATTTGGTCTATTATAATTTTAAAAGGCTGGGACTTAATTGTGAAACTATTACATACGGCGGTATAGCATTATATGATAGCCTGTCCAGAATTGAACAAGGTGATGCAGTAATTATGATAAGCTTTCCCAGATACTCTATAGATTCATACAATGCAATGAAGCATGTACATGATATAAAGGCAAAGTCTATAATTATCACTGACAATAATGAAAACAAATTAGCAAAATTATCAGATTATGTATTGATTGCAACCAGTGAAAACCCTATTTACTTTTATAATTCATATGTTGGCCCTATAGCACTTTGCAATATATTGGTATTTGAATATTTCACGCGGAACAAAGCAAAATGCTTGAAGAATCTGGAGAATATCAAAAAATTGAATAAATATTATCTTAAATAATTTACATGTGTATCAGTGCATAAATAAGAGGATTACAGTGGGAAAACTGTAATCCTCTTGTTTATTTAGAGATAATATAAGTTGCTAAAATGATAAAATATTTAAATTATTTCGGTAATAATACTTGCATATAAATCATAAAATTAGTATAGTGTAGTTAATGCTACATATAAATTATGGTATAAAATGTGACTGAATATAGCAAATGCAAAAGAAATAGAGGGTGTGAATATATGAGTGATATTGCGATAAGAGACACTATAGTGGAGGTCAATCTCGATAATATAGCTTATAACATGAAGCAAATAAAAAAAATGGTTGGTGATGATGTAGTAATAGCAGCAGTAGTTAAAGCTGATGGATATGGTTGTGGGGCGTTGGATATAGCTCCTGTAATAATGGAAAATGGTGGTGATTATTTAGCTGTTGCAACATTGACAGAAGCTCTTGAACTAAGAAGAAGGTTTAAGGAGTATCCAATCTTTATTATGGGGTTTACTCCGGATGAGCAGCTAGAGTATGTAGTGAAGAATAATATTACGCAAACAATATTTTCTTTAAGGCAATCAAAAATATTGGATGTTTTAGGTAAAGTACATAATAAAAAACCAACTGTTCATATCAAATATGATACCGGATTTAACAGACTAGGATTTAAAGATTGTGAAGAAAGCATATCAGAAATTGAAGAAATATTTAAACTTGGCAATTTGAATATTGAAGGAATCTATTCTCATTTTGCACTGACAAGCTTTGAGGAAGATGCCAAGCAGTACAACAGCTTTGTAACTGCAATGAACAAGCTTCAATCAAAAGGCTGCAATTTTAGATATAAACACATATGTGACAGTATCTCAGCTGTTGATTATCCACAATACAGGCTTAATATGATCAGACCGGGGGCTATAATATATGGTTTAAAATCATATGCAGATGAGAATATACATTTCAAACAAGCCATTACATTCAAATCGAAAATATATTACATAAAGAAGATAAATAAAGACGAGGGCATTAGTTATAACTACTTGTGGAAGGCCAAGAGGGACAGTGTAATAGGCACAGTGCCCTTTGGCTATGCTGATGGCTACCCGCGAAATATGAGAGATAAAGGATATGTTGTTATACGCGGCAAAAAAGCACCTATACTAGGTGTTATATGTATGGATCAATGCATGGTTGATTTAACTGATATTGAAGAGGCAAGGGAAGGTGATGAAGTAATAATCTATGGAGATGGAACAAATGGCACTTTGGATGTGCAAGCCATAGCTCAGTTAGCTGAAACAAACAAAAATGAAGTTGTTTGCAGGCTGTCAAGAAGAACACCTCGCATATACATAAAGGATAATAAGGTAGTAAAGGTATTGAATTATTTACTGGATTCCTTTATAGAAGACAAGCTGCGAGAATAGAGAACAGCAGGCTTGATATTGATACATCAATAATAAGGTGGCATAAAAAGGAGGCGAATTTAAATGGAGAAGTATATTCTAAAGAGAATTCTATCAGCAGCCATGACGATTTTGTTTATTATAACTATAACTTTTTTCTTGATGAAAGCTATCCCCGGAGATCCATTCAGTGCAGAAAAAATACCTAACGGTATTGTACGTGAAGCAATTTTTGCAAAGTACGGATTGGACAAACCTATCTATGTACAGTATTTTAAGTATTTAGGCAATTTTATGGTGGGAGACTTCGGTGTATCCTACACAAAGCAGGGGCTTACTGTTGAAAGGATAATTAAAGATGGGTTCCCTTATTCACTGCTGATAGGTGCATATTCATGTGCGTTGATCATCATTGTCGGTATTACAATGGGTATAGCCTGTGCTCTAAGGCAGAACAAACTGGTTGATAGATTTGTTATGGTTCTTTCTACTCTTGGAGCAACTATCCCAAGCTTTGTTCTGGCAACAGGTTTTTTGTATCTTTTCAGTACGGTTTTAGGATGGGTCCCATCTTTTGGTATTGAAAATCCGAAAGGCTATATAGGGCCGGTGCTTGTTATTGGAGCCTTTTCCATGTCATTTGTCACTAGACTGACCAGAACTTCAATTTTAGATGTAATGCAGCAAGACTATATAAGGACAGCAAGGGCCAAGGGAATATCGGAGTTTAAAGTAATAGGAAAACATGCTCTGCGAAATGCTCTTCTTCCCATCGTAACCTATATTGGTCCAATGGTAGCATCAATATTAACCGGTTCCTTTGTCATAGAAAAAGTATTCGGCATACCCGGCATTGGCAGCCTTTTTACTATCAGCATACTAAATAGAGATTATACATTGATTATGGGCACAACAGTTTTCTTTGCAGTATTCTTGGTGCTCACAATACTTATAGTAGATATTTTATATGTATTTATTGACCCAAGAATAAAATATGAATAGAGGTGATACACTTGTCCGGCACAGCTAAACTGGATCACAGATGGGAACCATTGATTAAAGAGGTTGCTGATTCTGAGATAATCGAAAGACCAAGTCTTACATATGGGCAGGATAGTTGGAGAAGGTTGAAAAGCAATAAAAGTGCCATAGTAGCCTTGATAATAATAGTTGTAATTGTTTTATCGGCAATATTAATACCGTTTTTCTGGCATTACAGCTATGAAAAACAAGAGCTTACCTTATCCAATATACCACCAAAATTGAATATTTATGAACTGGATAATAACAGTTTTATGTATATTACAAGTGAGTATAAAGTAATAGAAGTGACAAAGGATGGGGATTTGATTAGATTAGCTGATTTAATCAAGGATGATAAGCTTGGTAAGAAGTATTACTACGAGGTTAACGGTAATACGATATTGATAGACTATAGCCCTTATTTCAATGCAAAAACTGAATTTATAAAGATCGAGAGAACCTACAAGAAAAACCCGCTAATCAAAGTCAGTGATTATCAATTTTTGAAAAAGTATTTTGCAGCACAAGAAGTGAGCATTGACACTGTTACGTTAGATGAGGCAAGGACTATATTGAATAAGAGAATTGACAGATTTGTAGTGACGAGTAATGATAAGGCTGTTAAACCCTTTGGGGAAGTATCAAATAAAACCTATATCTGGGGCTCTGACTCTCTGGGCCGTGATATGTTCATCAGGGTGGTATATGGGGCCAGAGTATCCTTGTTAGTAGGTTTTGCAGCAGCGATTATTAATTTTGTTATAGGCGTGTTTTATGGAGGGATATCAGGCTACCTTGGAGGCAGAGCTGATAATTTAATGATGAGGTTTGTTGATGTAATAAGCTCCATTCCAATGATGCTGTATGTGATATTGTTAATGGTTGTTCTGAAGCCAGGTCTGCAATCTATAATAATAGCAATCAGCATGACTTATTGGGTGGGCATGGCCCGTATAGTAAGAGGACAGGTTTTAAGCATGAGAGAACAGGAATTTGTCCTGGCAGCCAGGACAATCGGAGCATCAACCCGTAGAATCCTCTTTAAGCACTTACTGCCTAATGCTATGGGGCCAATAATGGTATCCTTAACAATGCAGATACCGTCAGCTATGTTCACTGAAGCGTTTCTGAGCTTTACAGGATTAGGTGTAGCAGCACCGAATGCATCTTGGGGCAGTCTGTGTAACGATGCTCTTCAGGCACTGACAATCTATCCCTATCAAATGTTCTATCCGGCTTTGGCAATGTCTGTAACCATATTGGCATTCAACATATTTAGCGATGGGCTAAGGGATGCATTGGATCCCAGACTAAGGAAGTAAATCGGAGAGGAGTGATTATATGAGCAATAATATACTTGAAGTAAACAACCTGGAAACTTCTTTCTTTACACATATAGGAGAGGTAAAAGCTATAAGGGATATAAGCTTCAAAGTAAAGTCCGGCGAAGCATTAGGTGTAGTCGGCGAATCAGGAAGCGGTAAAAGCGTTACATTCCTTTCTGTAATGAGATTGCTTCAACACCCGGGGAAGGTCATTGGCGGTGAAATACTGTTTAACGGGGAAGACATTCTAACGAGAGATACTAAAGAGATGAGACATATTAGAGGAAATAAAATATCCATGATATTCCAGGATCCCATGACAAGCTTAAACCCGGTATATACAATCGGAAATCAAATAGTTGAAATAATACAGGAACACAATGATATCAGCAATAAGGAAGCAAAAAAAAGAGCAATCGAAATGCTTGATTTGGTAGGGATTCCATCTCCGGAAGAAAGATTCAGCAATTATCCCCATGAATTCAGCGGAGGCATGAGGCAGAGAGCGATGATAGCTATAGCCCTGTCGTGCAATCCACAATTATTGATCGCCGACGAGCCGACAACGGCCCTTGATGTAACAATACAAGCTCAAATTCTGGGTTTGATAAAAGAGCTGAACAAACAGCTTAATATGGCTACGGTATTGATAACTCATGATCTTGGAATAGTAGCCAAGGTTTGCAGCAGAGTAATAGTGATGTATGGCGGATTGATAATGGAAGAAGGTATGGTTAAAGATATATTTTATAATCCGCTGCATCCATACACAATGGGGTTGTTAAAATCCATACCAAGATTGTCTAAAGGAAGCAGAACAAGGCTTGTTCCAATACCCGGCACCCCTCCTGATCTGCTGAAACCGCCAAAAGGATGCCCCTTTTGCAACAGGTGCAGCTATGCAATGAATATTTGCAAGGATGAATTACCTCCGTTTTTTGAAAGTGAAGGACACAAGGCCATGTGCTGGATGCTGGATAAAAATGCACCTGCTGTTGAAGATTATGAGCGTCAGAAGGGAGGCATCAGGAGTGGAGCATAATGCAAGGTTAATAGAAGTAAGAGGCTTAAAGAAATATTTTATAAAGACCAAAGGAATTATCCACAAAAAAGTTGATTATATAAAGGCTGTAGATGATGTATCCTTTTTCATTAACAAAAAAGAAACCTTTGGACTGGTAGGTGAATCCGGGTGCGGAAAATCTACAACAGGCAGGACCATCATTCGATTATATAAACCGACGGACGGAAAAATACTGTATGACGGTGTAGATATTGGGCAGCTAAGCGAAAATGATTTGATGCCCTATAAAAAGAAGATTCAAATGATATTTCAGGACCCATATGCTTCGTTGAATGCCAGAATGACTGTAGCAGATATTGTAGGGGAGCCTATGGATATTCACAAGATTGCAAGTGGGAAAGAAAGAGAAGAAAGAATAGTAGAACTCTTGAATATGGTTGGTCTGAGCAAAATTCATGCGAGCAGGTATCCCCACGAATTTTCCGGAGGCCAAAGGCAAAGGATCGGAATAGCCAGAGCATTATCCGTAAACCCGGAATTTATAATATGTGACGAACCTATATCCGCATTGGATGTATCAATTCAGGCTCAAGTAGTGAATATGCTGGAGGATCTGCAAGAGCGGCTAGGCCTTACTTATTTATTTATTGCCCATGATCTGAGTATGGTAAGACACATATCCGACAGAATCGGAGTAATGTATTTGGGTAATCTGGTAGAAGTAGCAGATAGAGACGAGCTCTATGACAAACCAATTCACCCATATACAAAAGCACTGTTATCTTCGATACCCGTTCCTGACCCTGAAATATCAGAAAAAACCCAGAGAATTGTATTGGAAGGTGATGTACCCAGTCCTATTAATCCACCTTCCGGATGCAAATTCAGAACCAGATGCAGGTATAAAAACGATATATGTAAAGAAGCTGTGCCTAAGCTAATTGATGTTGGAAACAAACATTTTGTAGCCTGTCATCTGATACAAAATTTTATATAATCAGCAATTTAATTGCTAATTATATAAAAGGCTTCTATTGAAGCATTCTAACGACCAAGGAAGCCTTTTATGAAACTTATTTACGGAGATTGGTACGTTAAGGAAATTTATAATTTCCTATTCGTTATAAAAAATGAGGAGGGACAATATGAAAATGTCGAGAAAACTATTAACGGTATTCCTAATTATGGCAATGGTGATTACAGCTTTGCCAGGCTGTACAAAGCCGGCACCAGTGGCAACGGAGACCCCTGCACCAGCAGAGCAGCCGGTTGAAGAGAGTATTTCAGATTCAATCCTGGTGTGGAACATAGACATGGAACCAAAGTCATGGGATCCTCAGACCTGTGGTACAACAGCGGGTGGAGACATTATCAACACATTGTTTGAGGGACTGATGATTGATACAAGAGAAGGCTTAAAGCCTGCTGCGGCAGAAAGCTATGAAATCACTGCAAATGCAGAAGGTGTAGAAGGTACGGTCTATACTTTTAAAATAAGGCAGGATGCAAAATGGTCGGATGGAAAGCCTGTAACCGCCAATGATTTTGTATATGCCTGGAAAAAGTTATGCTTACCGGAGGCAGCTGCATCCTATGCTTTTTTATTAACTGATTATATCGTTGGAGCACAGGAATTCTTTGATGGTGAAGGTAAATTTGAAGACATAAAAATTAATGCTCTGGATGATTCTACCTTACAAGTGGAATTAAAAAGACCTGTTCCGTATTTTCTAAGCCTGACATCCTTCTTCGCCTTTATGCCTACAAGAGAAGACATAGCAGAGCAAGGCGAAGGCTGGGAAAAAGCTTCTGAAACCTGCATATCGAACGGAGCCTTTAAGCTAAAAGAGTATCAAATTGGTTCTCATCTGTTATTTGAAAAAAATGAGAATTATTGGGATGCTCAAAATGTAAAATTAAAAGGTATAAAAGGCCTGTTGATTACTGAAGATACTACAGCATTGCAAGGATATAGGGCAGGAGAAATACAAGTATTGGCAACCATTCCCCATGGTGAAATACCTAAGCTGGCTTCAGAAGATCCCAACTTCCATAATGAACCTGCTTTGGGATGTTCATTCTATACATTTAATGTAGATGTGAAGCCTACTAATGATGTAAATGTGAGAAAAGCTTTATCGCTGGCAATAGATAGAAAAATGATTGTTGAGCAGGTGCTCAGAGGAGGTCAGATTCCGGCCTCCGGTTATGTTCCTTCATCATTCAGCCTTTCTGATGGATCATCCTTTAGAAAGCTGGATAGCTCAGGCAATGTAACCGAGGAATATGAAATTGACCCTTGGAACGTTAATGTAACTGCAGCCAAGGAGTATCTGGCTAAAGCCGGTTACCCGGATGGGAAGGGCTTTCCGAAAATAGAATTACTGCATGATGTAAATGAAAACGAGAAAAAAGTAGCAGAAGCAATACAGCAAATGTGGAAAAACAATCTGGGGATAGATGTGACCCTTAGAGCTGAGGAAAGATCAGTATTCTTTTCAAACAGATACCAAGGTAAGTTCGTTGTCGCAAGAGGCGGTTGGTTTGGTGACTATAATGATCCGATGACTATGTTCGATCTCTTTACCTCCGTCGGTATAAATTATTCTCAATGGAGATGGCAGCCGTACCCAGACAGGGCAGATGATACTGTAATGAACCCAGCCAATAAGATATACGAAGATTATCTCAAGGAATCAGCAAAAAATACCGGCAAGGCAAGAGATGAATTCCTGCTTAAAGCAGAGCAAATATTTATGGATGAGGCAGTAGTCGCTCCAATATACTATAATGCGGATAACTATCTTATAGATGAGGCTAAAGTTGAAAATGTACAAAAGAACCCAATGGGGTCCTGGATATTCAAATATGCAAAGATGATCGATTAATACTTAATGCCGGAATACCTGGTGCCATATGTATGGGCCGGGTATTTTAACGAATACACAAATAATTTTATTCACTCCTCTTATTGCTTCTCAAAAGCCAGAACTGGAAGATCAATATCTTTGCAAACCAAATATCAAGGGAGTAATCAAGAGTTACATAGGGCACACAATGTTTGAATATTCACATTTAGAATAGAGGCATGAATGAAGGGGTATAGGAGTAATTACTCCTATACCCCTTTCATACAGCATGAGCTTATTAGAAATGGGGGATGCACGATGAAACCGGTCATTGGGATAACAACATTTATAGGAGATAAGAAAGGTTATTATTCAGTAAGCAGCAATTACACCGACTCTGTGGTTTTGGCAGGAGGGATTCCTGTATATATTCCGGTAAGTAGTGAGAAAGATTATGAAAGCTATATAAAAATTTTAGATGGAATTATTTTTACAGGGGGAGCTGATATTTCACCTCTTTCCTATGGTGAGAACCCTATAAGCCTAGTTAATAATATGTCATCAGTAAGAGATGCTTATGAGATAGGATTGTTCAGAACAGCCTATGTCAACAATATGCCAATACTCGGAATATGCAGGGGGAATCAACTGATAAATGTAGCTCTGGGCGGAAGCCTTTATCAGGATATTAACGCACAGGTACCCGGTTCACTTGGACACAGCCCAAGTGGAATAGCTGTGGACGAGTTGTATCATTCAATTGAAATTGCAAAAAAAAGCAAGCTGTATGATATATTTGATAAAGAAAAGATCTATGTTAATTCATTTCATCATCAGGCTGTAAAAGAGCTGGGGAATAGCCTTATACTGGCTGCAATGTCTGAAGATGGAGTAATAGAAGGAATAGAGGGTACTGATAGAGAATTTCTGGTTGGCATACAATGTCATCCCGAATGCTTGACAAAGAGATATTCCTCATTTCTAAAGCTTTTCGAAGAACTAGTATCAGCAGCTAAAAAATAATGAACCTACGGGTAATACTGGAGCGATATCAAGAAGAATTCAGCAATTATTGAAGGAGGTCCTTTTATTGACAGAGAAGAAGACCGGAAAAATTCTGATGAGAAGTACATGGGCTGAGATTGATATGGATATTTTGATCAGCAACTTGAACCATGCAAAAAGAATGAAAGCACCGGGAACAAAAATAGCCGCCGTTTTGAAAGCAAATGCATATGGACACGGGGCCGTAAATGTTGCAAAAATACTTATTGAGAACAACGTGGATATGATAACTGTTGCATATATCAGTGAGGCCATAGAGCTAAGAAGGCATTATCCTGAGTTTCCCATAATGGTTATGGGATATACCTTTGATGAGCACTTGAAAACTGCTGTAGAAAACAATATTCGTCTGACGATATTCAGTCTTGAGCAGGCCCGAAAACTGTCCGATATAGGATTATCATTGGGGAAAGAGGCATTAGTTCATATAAAAATCGATACCGGAATGAATAGAATCGGACTTAAGGCAGGGGAAAACACGGTAAATACAATAATTAAAATATTTAACCTTGAAAAAATTAAAATAGAAGGTATTTACACCCATTTGGCTCTGAGAACAGCTGAAACAGACATGCTTCAGTGTGACTTGTTTATGAATGTTGTTAACAGCCTGGAAGCTAAAGGTATCTTTATTCCTGTCAAGCATATTTGTGATAGCATTGGGATGGTATTGTATCCGGATTATCATCTTGATATGATAAGGCTGGGTGCATTTATTTACGGTGTAGCACCGGCAGCAATGGGAAAGGACAAAAGTCTTTTAAAGCTGTCTATGACATTAAAAACACGGCTAACACAAGTAAAGGAGATTGAAAAAGGTGAGGGTGTAGGATACGATTCTTCCTTTATAGCCCAGGGCAAAGCTATAATAGGCACTCTGGCTGCAGGATATGCCGATGGTTACATGAGATGCCTCGGAAATAAAGGTGAAGTCAGTATAAGGGGTAAGAGAGCTCCTATTATTGGTGTAATGTGCATGGATCAGTTAATGGTAAATCTGATGGATATCCCCGAAGCCAAAGTGGGAGATGAAGTGATCCTGATCGGAGACAATGAAGTGCCCCTGTCGGAAGTAGCAGAAAAGGCAGGTTCAAACAGAAATGAAATAATCAGTATAATCGGCAGAAGGGTGCCCAGGGTATATATAAAAGATTCGTGTATCGTTGATATTGTAGATTATATTTTGGATTAAATAATATTAAAGAGGAGGTCAAGACATATGAAAATATTCATAAGTGCTGATATAGAAGGGGTAACAGGAATTGCAAACTGGGATGAAACAAAGCTTGAAAACTCTATTAGTCAATATTTCCGCGAGCAGATGACAATGGAGGTAAAGGCTGCTTGTCAAGGAGCGATAGAAGCAGGTGCAACTGAAATTTTTGTGAAGGATGCACACAGCTCCGGCCGGAATATGGACCCCTCAAAGCTTCCGGAAGAGGTTAAAATACTAAGGGGATGGACAAGAAATCCTTATGTCATGATGGCAGGCTTAGACAGTACATTTGACGGAGTATTCTTTATAGGCTATCATTCTGCTGCCGGTACCGATGGAAATCCCCTTGCCCATACAATGAATGGTGAGAATGAATATGTTAAGATAAACGGCCAATATGCCAGCGAGCTGCTTATTAATTCCTATACTGCTGCTTTATTTGGAGTTCCTGTTTTGTTTGCAAGCGGCGACAAGCTGTTATGCGAAGAAGCTAAAAGAATAAACGGGAATATAGAAACCGTTGCAGTCAGTGAGGGAATAGGGGATGCTTCTGTATCCATCCATCCTAATATGGCGGTAAAAAACATAAAGCAAAAAGTTCTTGAAGCTTTGGCCGGTGATTTATCAAAATGCACTGTCAAGCTGCCGGAGAAATTTAAAGTTGAGATCCATTACAGAAAGCATTCCGCAGCATACAGCGGATCCTTCTATCCTGGGGCCAGGCAAACAGGGACCAAAACCTTGGAATATGAAGCTGCCGATTATTTTGAAGTACTGAAATTTTTGTTTTTTGTATTGTAACAAATCATGGAAAACTGGACTTCGGCATATCTTTTTTATCTCATGATTTATCTATGGTAAGGCATATTTCCCACAAGGTTGGCGTAATATATTTGGGAAATCTTGTCGAATATGCTAATGTAGATGAATTATATACAAATATGCAGTAAAGAAAAACCCATGCTGAATAGTATTGGAAATGAACATCTTGCAGCATGCCATTTGGAATAAGATAAAATCATGAAGGATCGGTGATATTTATGGAGAAATTATCCCTGGAAGCGAGAATAAAAGCAGAGATATATAATTTCAGCGGAAGGGTCGGATTGTATGTCAATGATTTTAAAGGGAACATTGTAGAAATAAACTCTGAAGAGAAGTTTGAAACAGCAAGCACTGTAAAGGTCTTTATCCTGGCAGAGCTATACAGGCAGATTTATGAAAAAAAGCTTACTGCCGAAGATATTCTGACATACAACAAGGAGCACTATGTAGTTGGGAGCGGGGTTCTAAGAGCAATGGACTTCGGAGTGCAGCTGACGGTCAAAAACTTTGCTATATTGATGATAATAGTAAGTGATAATATTGCGACAAACGTATTGATTGACCTGCTGGGCATAGACAATATCAATAATACCTGTAATGACTTGGGCTTAAAGAACACTGTTATTCACAACAGAATAGATTTTGACAGCTATGACAAATTGGGAACCACTACCCCGAAAGATTACGGCAAAATATTTGAAATGATCCATAATAAAGAGTTATGGAGCCAGGAGCTTTCCACCCAGATTTTCGAAATATTGAAAAACCAGCACTATAACACGATTTTGACAAAAAAACTGCCTCAGTATTTTTTAGATTCAGAGGATACAGGGGAAGAGGAGCTTATATATATTGCTTCCAAAAGCGGGAGCATGGATAATTGCAGAAACGACGGCGGAATTGTGCATACGCCCTGTGGGGAATATGTTGTATCCATATTTACAAAGGATTTTAAAGACAAGCTATATTACCAGGAACATGAATCATATAGATTCGGCAGCTGTATAAGCAGGCTGCTGTTTGACCAATATCTGTCATTAAATGGCCGCATGAAATAAATATGCAATTGCGCAAGGAGGATATATGGATATAAAAAAAAGATCGGAAGAGATATTTGAGAAGCTTGTAGCTATCAGAAGAGATCTGCATATGAATCCCGAGCTAAGTGGGAAAGAAATAAGGACTTCAAAGAAGATAAGTGAATATCTTGATATCTGGGGCATAGAACATATTGACGGTGTTGCCGATACGGGTGTTATCGCTATAATACGGGGCAAAAAAGAAGGCAGAACAGTAGCTGCAAGAGCTGATATTGATGCACTTCCTATAACAGAAGCCAGTGATAGATATTATAAGTCCCGGAATGAGGGTATCATGCATGCCTGCGGGCATGATGTACATGCTGCCATATTGCTGGGTGTAGCCAGGATGTTTAAGGAAATGGAAAAGGAATTGGCAGGTAATGTAAAATTAATTTTCCAGCCTGCCGAAGAAGCTGTTGGCGGCGCACAAAGAATGGTAAAGGATGGATGCATGGCAAATCCCGATGTGGATTATGTAATCGGATTACATGTAATGCCTTATCTTGATGCCGGGCAGGTAGAATTGAAATATGGAAAGCTTAATGCAGCTTCAGGGGAATTTTCTATAACAATAAAGGGAAAATCAGGTCATGGAGCATATCCTGATACAACAATAGATGCAATAGTGATAGCCGGAAATGTAATAACTGCACTTCAAACCTTGGTTAGCAGAAATATTTCGCCACTTGATTCCGTAGTATTGACCATAGGGAAAATAAACGGCGGAACTAAAAATAATATAATTGCTGATGAAGTAGTTATGTCAGGCACACTGAGAACATTAGATGCCGATACTAGAAAACATGCTAAAGCAATAATTGAACGTATTGTTGAGAATACTGCGAAAACCTATGGCGGCGAAGGCACAGTTGAGTATACAGATGGTTATGAAGCACTGATAAACGATGACGAGATTATTGATGTAATAAGAGAGACAGCGGAAAGAGTATTAGGCAAAGATAAAGTTCAGTTTAAGGAATTTTCAAGTATGGGAGCGGAGGACTTTTCCTATTATATTGAAGAAGCAAAAGGGGCTTTTTACCATCTGGGTTGTGGAAATCAAGCAAAAGGTATTACAGCGTCCTTGCATAATAAGAATTTTGATGTTGATGAAAATTGTATTAAAACGGGTGTCCAATTGCAAACAGAGTGCATTTTGGCATTGTTAAGAAAATAGTATGCTTCAGAGGTAGAGAATATATGAGGATGTATGATTATATTATAAATGCATTATATAGAATATGTGAGGTGTTGAAATGTCAATCAGCTATGCCTTTGTAAATGGAAAAATTCATACTATGGAAGGATTCTCAACAGAAGCTGTAGCTGTTTCAGGTGAAATAATTGCAGCTTTGGGGAGTACAAGTGAGATTTTAAAATTATGTGATGCAGATACAGAAATCATTGATTTGGAAGGCCGATGCCTTCTGCCGGGCTTTAATGACAGTCATATGCATCTTATTTTACATGGACTTTCAAGGGATAATATTAATCTGAGGGGTTTAGGCTCAATAGATGAAATTATTAGCGCCGGAAGAGGGTTCATAGAGAAAGAGAACAAGAAAGCCGGTGAATGGGTAATAGGGTATGGTTTTGACCAAAATCTGTTTACTGAAAAGGTTCTTCCTCTCAAGGAAGATATAGATAAGATTTCTGATAAGCATCCTATTTTGATTGATCGTATTTGTGGGCATGTGGGTACAGTCAATAGTCTTGCATTAAAAATGGTGGGCGTGACAAAGGATACAGTGATTGAAGGTGGAGTAATTGATAGAGATGAGTACGGGAACTCAACAGGGATACTGCGGGAAGCAGCATTTGACTGGTTTAAATCATATATTCCAAAACCCGGGGTAGAGAAGATAAAGGATGTTATAAGAAGAGCTTCAAAAGAAGCGTTGGCCTTAGGGCTTACCTCTCTGCAAACTAATGATTGTAATGTCACGGACTATGATACAGTATTCGAGGCTTATCAATCCCTGGCAAAAGAAGGGGAGCTGACAATCCGTATATTTGAAGAAGTTCAAGGAACTAGACCGGAAGAATTAAAGAGGTTTCTTGATACAGGAATAGGGGCAGGCTTCCAGGACGATTACTTCAAGTCAGGGAATATCAAGCTGTTTCTTGACGGTTCTCTGGGTGCAAGAACAGCAGGTATGAGACAGGGCTATTCTGACGACCCGGATAACAGAGGAATTTTCGTTCATACTCAGAAGAAAATAGATGAGCTGGTAGGGATGGTCCATAAAGCCGGAGTGCAAGTTGCCTGTCATGCTATTGGTGACGGAGCTATAGAGCAATGTATAAATGCCGTTGAAAAGGCTGTGAAGGATGAGCCTAAGCAACTGCGCCATAGAATTGTTCACTGTCAGATAGCAGATAACGGCTTGTTTGAAAGAATGGCACAATTGGGAATCGCAGCAGATATTCAGCCTCCTTTTGTTGCATCGGATTATACTATTGTGGAGGATAGGATAGGGGCAGAAAGAGGAAATAAAAGCTATGCATGGAAAACAATGCTGGATTATGGAATACACCTTGGAGGCGGTTCGGACTGCCCTGTGGAAAACCATAATCCCCTTTGGGGAATATATTGTGCTGTAACCAGGGAGGATGAAAGCGGCAAGCCAGCCGGAGGCTGGC
Source organism: Clostridia bacterium BRH_c25 (assembly GCA_001515955.1). The sequence goes on from LOES01000147.1 coordinate 24,460, forward strand.
TGCCTGATGAGAAGCTATCGGTAGAAGAAGCAGTAAAGCTTTATACAATCGGCCCTGCATATCTTTCCTTTGAGGAAGATAAAAAAGGTACTATAAAGGAAGGAAAGCTTGCGGATATGGTTGTTCTATCCGAAGACATATTTGAGGTGAAACCGGAGGATATAAAGAATATCAAAGTATTAATGACCATGGTAGGAGGAAAGGTACGATATACAAGAGAATAAGAGAAAACAGCTTGGAACTTTATGCTGTAGATGAGCTGTATCATTCAATCAATATTGTGAAAAAAAGCAAGCTGTATGATATTTTTGATAAAAAAAAGATATATGTTAATTCGTTCCATCATCAGGCTGTAAAAGAACTGGGGAATAACCTTGTAGTATCTGCAATGTCAGAAGATGGTATAATAGAGGGGATAGAAAGTACTGCTAAAGAATTCCTGGTTGGAGTACAATGTCATCCCGAATGCTTGACCAAGAGATACCCCACATTTATAAAGCTTTTTGGAGAACTAATAACAGATGCTGAAGTCGTTCAGCCATAGCCGAACATCGGGAATTCAGATGGTGGAGTATTGCATAGATGATATTGTAATGTTTTGTATTATAATTCTCGGAGGTAACGATTGTATGGAAGAGAACCGTAAGTTCAATATTGAAGAAATGACCATTGAAGGATTAAGTGAAGCAATCCGTTCAAGGACCGTCACGTCAAGGGAACTGGTATCTATGTACCTTGAAAGGATTGCAAAGCTGGATAAGGATGGTCCTGGCATTAATTCGGTTGCAGAGATAAATCCGGATGCTCTTCATATTGCTGAAGCTCTGGACAGGAATTTTGAGCTGAATGGACGCATAGGCCCATTGCATGGAATTCCCATACTTATCAAGGATAATATAAATACAGGAGATAAGATGCACACTACCGCAGGGTCTCTGGCATTGTCGCATAATTACGCCCCGGAGGATGCATTCATAGTGAAGAAGCTAAAAGCAGCAGGTGCCGTTATTATGGGGAAAACAAATCTTACAGAGTTTGCTAACTTCATGACTGAGAATATGCCTAATGGCTACAGCTCCAGAGGTGGCCAGGTAATGAATCCTTATGGGGCCGGAAAGTTCGATGTAGGCGGCTCCAGCTCAGGTTCAGGTGCAGCAGCAGCCTGCAGTTTCTGTGCCGGAGCCATAGGCACTGAGACCTCAGGTTCCATATTGAGTCCTGCATGCTGCAACTCAACTGTAGGAATAAAACCTACAGTAGGACTCGTCAGCCGTAGTGGTATCGTACCGATAGCAAATAGTCAGGATACGGCAGGTCCTATAGCCAGGACTGTAGCCGACGCTGCAATACTACTTGGAGCTATTACAGGAGAGGATAGTCAGGATCCGGTTACACTTGC
>LOES01000148.1 GCA_001515955.1 Clostridia bacterium BRH_c25
CTTTTCCATAAAAATAATGCTGTAATTACGGCATTATTCATTTATATAATCAATTTTTTCATCAATCGGTCAATGGTAATCAGTCATTTCGCCTGTCGAAATTCATCTCCTTATTTGCACGGAATGCCATGGATGCTGTGCTTGCACCCTCTTTTTCAGTATAATCTACATTAAAAGGATCAAGTATATTAAATCTTGGCCTCTGTAAGAAGTTGAAAAGGCTTTGGCATGAGAATTGCTATAGATTAATAGTAACTGAATTATGAAAATTAAAAGAAGGAGGAAATATTAATATAGAAAACATACCCAAAATTAGCCTTGTGATTTGCTTACCAACAGTAAAGGAGGTTGAGTTATAATTTTTTGATTAGACTCTTTAAAGTAGGCAGATAAGAAAAAGAACAAAACAAGAAACAAAATGATGTAATAATACATAAAAATAGGAAATAGAGGGGGAACTCGCATGAAGAAAAGAATAATAGGAATTATACTGACAGTGTTAATGATCGTTGGGATCATTACAGGCTGTTCGAACAATACACCTGCCAACCCTGCCCCAGCGGAAAACCCAGGCAGCGAAGCAGCAGCTGCCGATAAAACAATCAGGCTTAGATTGACTGCTTCATTGGCATCTCTTGACTGGGAACAGACTACAAACACACGTGATATGAAAGTTTGGCACCAAATGTATGAAGGTCTCTATGGCATGGATGAAGCAAATAATGGTTATTATAAAGAACTGGCAAAGAACGTAGATATTAGTGAAGATCAAAAGGTATATACCATTACTCTTCAAGACGGAGTTAAATTTCAAAATGGTGACGACCTGAAAGCATCTGACGTTGTTTTCAGTTATAAGCGTGCTATGAAAAACTCCAGATTCAACTATCTGACATCCATGATTGCTGACGTTGAGGCTGTTGATGACAGCACCGTTAAGATTACATTGGATGCTCCATATTCACCAATTGGCCATACTCTCTATTGTATCAAGGTGATAAGTGAGAAGGAAGTTACAGAGCAAGGTGACAAGTTCGGTACCATTCCACATAAGGCCGGTACAGGAGCTTATTACGTAAGCGAGTATGATATCGCAACTGGAGTAAAACTTCAGGCTTTTGATGGTTATTGGAGAGGTGCTCCTGCCATAAAATCCGTTAATTATATTGTTATATCTGATGAAACTGCAGCAATTATCGCTTATGAGAACGGCGAACTTGATTACTTCGAGGATGCTCCTTTATCAGACTGGAAATCTCTGTCAAATGTTGCCGGTGAAAACAGCACATTAATCAAAGGCAACAACATTATGTTCATGGCAATCAACTATCTATCTCCAAACAAGGCTCTTGCTAATGACAAGGTGCGTCAGGCAATATTCCATGCTGTCAATAAGAAAGATGTCAATCTGGCAGTCTCTGACGGCTATGGTACTGAAGCAACGCAGTATATGCCTTCTGAATATGTAGTAACCTCACCTGTAGATGGGTTTAAGACTTATGATTATGATGTGGAGCTTTCAAAGAAACTGCTTGCTGAAGCAGGTTATCCTAATGGCCTTGATGTTGGAACAATACTGACTTATGGTGCCAGCACATCCAATAATGCAAAGATGGCACAAGTTCTGCAAGCCAGCCTTGCAAATGCTGGAATCAAAGCAGCTGTGTCTGTAATGGAAGCTGCTGTTGTTACACCAAAACTATATGCACAGGATTATGATATTTGTGTATTCGCAGACTCTGGCAACTATGACTATAACAATATCCGTCAGCAAGTACACAGTGAGTCAACAGGCATGTATGTTGTCAAGTACAAAGATGGTCCTTTCGATTGGAAGCGCCTTGAAGAACTTGTAGACCTTGGTGTTTCTAAAGCGGATGTCAATGAGCGTCGTGCTTTCTATACCGAATTATGGTCCATTGTTATGGATTCAGCAACCATTTTACCTGTTTTACACAGACCTGTGGCAATAGTATGGTCACCTGATTTGAACATTGGAGAACCAGTTCCAACATACTACAAAATTCGTACATTCAGCTGGAAGTGATTTGAATCAATCTGAACATAAATGCTGATAAATTCTATATGGAATGAATTGGCATAAGAAAGGATTCAGGGCATTTCTGCGGTTCGTTCTGCAGGGATGCCTTGAACTTTAAAGAACTATTGGAAATGGAGATAATAAGATGTATAGATATATCATAAAAAGATTATTATTCCTTATACCTACAATCTTAGGCGTTATATTAATCATTTTTCTGGTTATGAATATCACCCCGGGGGATCCTGCCCGTGCATTGCTCGGTGTTTCTGCGCCGCAAGCCGACGTTGATGCACTGAACCATGAATTGGGTTATGACTTGCCATTTTTTCAGAAGTATATTAACTATGTTAAAGATATGGTATTTAATCAAGACTTTGGTGTATCTTATTTTACAAAACAGTCTGTTTTTGATGAAATTTGGCCTCGCTATATAGTCACAATAAAATTGGCATTTATGGGTGTATTTCTTTCTGCTGCACTTGGAATACCTTTGGGAATCTATGCAGCTGTGAAACAATATTCACTCTGGGATACGATTCCATCTATCCTTGCTTTCTTAATAGCGGCAATTCCGGCATTCGTGCTGGGTATGGTGCTGCTGTTCACATTCTCATTAAAGCTTAATTGGCTGCCCTCCTATGGTATAGATTCATTCAAACACTATATAATGCCTGCGCTGGCAATTTCCATTCCGCCGGCTGCAATGAATATGAGGTTCACAAAATCTTCCATGCTGGAATCCATCAGGCAGGATTATGTTCGTACCGCACGTGCCAAGGGTGCCGCTGAAAATGTGGTTATTTGGAAGCATGCACTGACAAACGCATTGCTGCCGGTTATCACTAATATTGGAATGAGCTTGGGAAGTCTTATCTGCGGAGCAGTTGTTGCTGAAAAACTTTTTTCAATTCCTGGTATAGGAAGCCTTATTGTAGACCGCATCACCTACAAGGATGAACCTGTTATTATCGCAGGCACTATACTGATTGCGGTATGCTTCACAATAGTCATGCTGATAGTTGATTTAATATATGCATACATAGATCCTAGAATAAAAGCTAAGTATGCCAGGACAAAGGGGTGATACTATGGAAAATGTAACATCAACTTCTACACAACAAAATGTGGATATATTTAAAAAACAAAGTCAGACAAAGGAAATATGGCGCAGATTCAAAAAGAGCAAGGGTGCTGTTATCGGTCTGTTCATGCTGTCTGTAATTTTGCTGATTGTTATTTTTGCTGATTTGATTGCCCCCTATGACATGGCAACCAAGCAACAGCTTGCCAATAAGCTGTCATCGCCCTCCGCTGCGCATTGGTTGGGAACCGACCATTTCGGCCGCGATGTGTTTGCACGTATCATACATGGGGGTAGAACGTCTTTGATCATCGCACTCCTGGCTACGATATCATCCTGCATTTTCGGAAGCGCATTAGGCGCTATTGCAGGGTATTTTGGCGGGAAGGTCGATAGCATCATTATGAGGGCATTGGATATTTTCATGTCCATTCCTGATATTCTTTTCACTATGGCAGTAGTTTTTGCACTTGGTGCTAACTTCATTAACCTCCTGATTGCATTGACATTAGCCTATTTTACAAATTATGTAAGGCTTGTTCGCTCCCAGGTTCTTAACCTTGCCGAGCAGGATTATGTTGAAGCTGCCAGGGCAGGGGGCTCAAGCAGTGCACGTATTATCCTGTCCCATATCCTGCCTAATGCCATGGGCGTTATAATAGTCAATACGACACTTAATGTTGCAAAGGTTATTTTATACCAGTCAACCTTAAGCTTTTTAGGCTTGGGAATGCCGCCTCCGGCACCTGAATGGGGCTTAATGCTTTCTGATGCACGTGAATTCATGCGTAATGCACCATATTTGCTGTTTTTTCCCGCTATGGCGATTGTATTATCGGCATGCTCAATTAACCTGATAGGTGATGGTTTGCGAGATGCACTAGATCCGCATCTGAAGTCCTAATCTACAGCATTTGAAAGGAATATAAGATTATGAGTAATATGATTTTGAATATAGAGGACTTATCAGTTATTTACAAGACTGACATGGAAACAGTTGAAGCAGTTAACAGTATCGATCTTAAAATAAGTAAAGGCAAAACCTTGGGACTGGTAGGCGAAACTGGAGCAGGTAAAACTACAACTGCCTTGTCTATTCTGCGATTGTTACCCAGCAATACAGGCAGGATTCTGAAAGGTTCTATCAAATTCAATGATATAGATATTCTGGGTTTGGATGAAAATAAAATGCGTGAGATCCGCGGTGACAAAATCGCAATGGTTTTCCAGGACCCTATGACAAGTCTGAACCCTGTTATGACGGTTGGTGAGCAAATTGCAGAAGCAATCAAATTGCATAACGAGAAACTTAGTAAAGAGGATATTGAGAAACGCGTTGAAGAAATGCTTAACATGGTAGGAATACTTTCTTCAAGGAAATTCGAGTATCCTCACCAATTCTCCGGTGGAATGAAGCAGCGTGTAGTTATAGCAATGGCACTTGCCTGTGAGCCTGAACTGTTGATTGCAGATGAGCCTACAACTGCCCTTGATGTTACAATACAAGCACAGGTGCTTATGATGATTAAGGAGCTTCGGAACCGCCTTGGTACTTCAATGCTTATGATAACTCATGACTTGGGAATTGTAGCAAAAATCTGTGATGATGTTGCGGTAATGTATGCAGGAGAGATCGTTGAAGCAGGTACCACCGAGGACATATTCCTCGCCAAGAAGCATCATCCGTATACGGTCGGTTTGTTTGGTTCCATTCCAAACCTTTATTCCCGTACGAGCCGGTTGACCCCGATTCCGGGTCTGATGCCGGATCCATCCAACTTGCCGGAGGGTTGCGTATTTGCCCCAAGATGTAAACATCGCATGGCCATTTGCACAAAAGTGCATCCCGGTAATGTAACTGATGGAACGCATTCTTTGCGCTGTCATCTATTCAGCGAAAAAATAAATGCAGAGCAGATGGGGGGTAAAAAGGGCAATGAACAATAACAAAACTCCATTGATCGAAATAATAGAACTAAGAAAGCTGTTCAAATTAAATGGCGGTGCCAGGCTGCATGCCGTGGATGGTGTCAATCTCAAGATTTATCCCGGCGAAACAGTAGGCGTGGTAGGTGAATCGGGATGCGGCAAAAGCACATTGGGCAGGTCGATACTTAGGTTGATTGAACCTACATCCGGTAAGATTTTGTACGACGGGCAGAATATCATTGAACTTAAGCAAGGCAAGATGCGTGAGCTTCGAAAAGATTTGCAGATAATCTTTCAAGACCCTTATGCAAGCATAGATCCTCGTAAATCTGTAATAGAGGTTATTGCAGAGTATATGTTCATTCATAAGATGTATAAAAATAGAGTTGCTACATATAACCGTGCCGCTGAATTAATGGATCTTGTTGGTTTGGCACGCCGCTATGCGAACTCTTATCCCCACGAATTGGATGGCGGACGCCGTCAGCGTGTTGGAATCGCTCGAGCACTTTCGCTAAACCCTAAATTCATTGTTTGTGATGAGCCTGTTTCAGCACTGGATGTTTCTATTCAAGCACAGATATTGAATCTGCTTATGGATCTTGAAGATGAGCTGGGATTGACTTATATGTTCGTCACACATGACTTAAGTGTCGTTAAGCATATTTCAAACAAAATCATGGTCATGTATCTTGGTAAGTGTGTCGAAATGGCACCTTCTGATGAATTATTCTCCAATCCATTACATCCGTATACAAAGGCGCTGCTTATGGCAATACCTGAGCCGGATTATTCTAAAAGGGACAAAGAGTTTATAGTCATCAAGGGAGAGGTCAGCAGTCCCATTAATGTGAAGCCGGGGTGCAGATTTGCCAAGCGCTGTGATTTTTGCTCTGATAGCTGCACCCATGAAGACCCTCAGCTGATTGAGGTTTCACCCGAGCATTTTGTTTCATGCTTTTTGATGAAATAAGTATGTTCTTTTGTGCGTTCAATATAGCACTAATAAAGATAATTAATATTAAGAATATATGGAGGAATAGACCTATGATTATTGGTGTTCCTAAAGAAAATAAGCATAATGAATTTAGAGTAGCAGCAATTCCATCAGCTGTAACGGCTTTAACTCAAAAAGGCCATACTGTTTATGTGGAGTATGGTGCGGGAGTCGGAAGCGGTTTTTCTGATCAAGCTTATATCAGTGCGGGTGCACAAATGACTGAAAAAAAAGAAGTATATGCAAAAGCTGAGCTTTTATATAAGGTCAAGGAGATTGAACCCTCAGAATATGATATGCTTCGTAAAGGTCAGGTTATATTCACATATTTGCATTCAAATGCACACTTTGAAATGACACAGGAACTGCTTGACAGAGGTGTTATCGGCATTGCCTATGAGGATGTGGATGATGACAATTCTGAATTTCCGCTGCTAAGTCCAATGAGCATCCTGGCCGGAAAAGGCGGCTTTCTTGCAGCGCTGTACTTTGCACAGTCAGTACATGGTGGGCCTGGGCTTCTTCTAAGTCAGATTATCGGCGTATCTACTCCGCGGGTTTCTATAATCGGTTGTGGCTGGTCTGGTGTAGGTGCGGCTGAACTTGCTGCTTCCTTTGGAAACAAGGTGACAATGCTTGATGTAAGCTATAAGGCCATGGAGAAAGCTAAAGCGAAGCTGCCTGTAAATGTGGAATTATTGTATTCAAATCGTGAAAATCTGGAAATCTGTTTAAAGGAATCAGATATTATTATAAACTGCATACTTTGGAATAAAACTCGTAAGGACCACCTCATAAACAGGGAAGACCTGCATATGATGAAGCACGGCGCTATAATCATCGATGTCGCATGTGATGATGAAGGCGCAATTGAAACCTGTCGTTCCACAACCCACGTTGATCCCATTTACTATGAAGAAGGCATCATGCATTATTGCGTCGATAATATTCCTTCCGGTTTCTCCCGTACTGCTTCGGTTATGCTTTCGGCTGCAACACTTCCTTATACGCTTTCTATAGCAAATAACGGTGTTGAAGCGGCATTAATGAAAGATGCGCATCTACGGAGAGGCTTAACCTTCTATTATGGTGATTTGACCCTTAAAGAAACAGCTGATAAGTATAATCTTGCATATATAGATCCTGCAGAAGCTATCGCAAAGCATCAGCGCTAATAAAAAAGATTCTATTACATAGAGGAGAATAAATATGATATTTGGAATTTTAAAGGATATTAAAGAAGGCGAAAATCGTGTTGTAGTAACTCCTGTTGAAGTTGCTTCCATTGTTGCAGACGGCCATACAGTGCTTGCACAAAAAGATTGTGGTGTTGGCAGTGGATTCTTTGACGGGCAATACAGCAAGGCCGGCGCAGAAATTGTAGACACTATGGAAGAAATGTATGAGCGTTGTGACATGCTTGTAAAGGTAAAGGAAATCGAAAAGTGCGAGTACGAACTGCTTAGAGAAAATCAGATTATTATGACCTGCATACATCCAGCCGGACATCCGGAGGAGGTACAAGCCCTGCTTGATAAAAAAGTCACCGCTTTTACCGCAGAGGACTGCCACAGGTATGGATCCCCCAACTGTGAAGCGGCAGGCAAACAAGGTGCATTGTTCGGCTTGGAATCTTTGCTTTCCATCAATGGAGGCAAGGGCAAATTCGTAAGCGGTTTGGCAGGGGCTCCAGGAATCAAGGCAGTCATTCTTGGCGCAGGCGTAGTAGGAAAGTCTGCGCTGCAAGTTTTGCAATGTCTCGGTGCCTGGGTTACCGTGCTGGATATTAATCTCGCTGCTCTGCGCGAGGTAGGCAATATTTATCACGAACGTGTAAACACAATGTTCTGTACCAAAGAAGTAATTGCACAGCTGTTGCCGGAAACAGATATGGTTATCAATTGTGTGAAGTGGCCGAAACAGCGCAAAGATTTTCTGATCGATAAAGAAATGCTGAAACTGATGGAACCCGGATCTGTATTAGTGGATATCAGTAACGATGATCCTGGGGCAATAGAGAGCAGTCATGAGACACATCATGATAATCCTCGTTATGTTGTGAATGGTATTGTTCATTATTGTGTCAGTAATATTCCCGGTGCAATTGCCCAATCTACTTCTATTGCATATGCTGCAGAAATGCTGCCCTATTTTAGAAGCATCCTGAATGATGGTATAGTGGAAGCCTGCGTAAAAGATGGTTTTGTAAGGCGCAGTCTTACAGTATATAATGGAATGCTGACACATGAGGAGACAAGTGCTATTCAGAACAGGCCATGGATTCGTCCCGAGGATGTACTTGGAATTGAGGGCAGAAAGTTGGATTATGCTCCTCCTGCAACCTCAACCCGGTCAAAGAACTTTATAAAATAACCTGATGAGTAATCAAGGTGTACCCATATAGGCTGTGCCATCAAAAACGCTATCTGAAAAAGATAGTGTTTTTTTATTTTTTGGCATAATTGCAGGCTGAAAGCTATATTCTACACAGATAGTTAATTTTGGGACAAACACAGTTTAACAAAAAATAGCCATTCTATAAAAAGCACATGCTCCAATATGTAAAAATATAAAATTTATGTAAAAATTAGGGAACTTTTTTCAAAGCTGTTTAATCGTCTTTGTGAATATATTAATTGGAGATGTTTATGAGTAATGAGTCAAAAATAAACTACCTGTGCAGTGAGTTCCTTAGTCTGGAAAAACCTCTTTTTAGTATGGCATATAAGATACTGAGAAATCAATATGATGCTGAAGATGTCCCACATAAAATCCGTACCGTACTTATAAGCAAAAACGGCTCACCGGTATTCGCTGCAAACCTTAAGTACAATGAAAACTTAAACTTTGCTATTCTTCCCAAGTTCTACATCGCCCGTTCGCCCGGCTTCAAGAAGGGAGACTTCTTCAATGCAGCCATACTTTCAGGCTCGGAAGAAGTGGACTATGAAGGCCAGCAGAACGTAATGGTTGAATTCAAGAATGATGTCAACAGCATCAGTATAGACACTTCTTTCTGCTCAGTAATACCTGGATTCAGTCCTTGCATTGATATGGTTTCCTTGTTCCCTGACGTAACAAGTGTAGATTAATATCTCCGGAAACTAAAGCCCGCTTTTATTCTAGGCTGCCATCAAGATATTATATCTTAATGGCAGTTCTAGGATTTTACGCCCTGGGGCTGATAGTAAAGCCCAGACTATATCGCCCTGATAACTAAACGGCTTTAAGAAGAGGAGGTGGTCAAAATAGCTGAGGAACTAAAAAGAATTGTAATGTATGTAGATGAATCTGAGAAAGAAAAAACAAAAGATATAAAAAATAATATATTCAGTCTGCTTGCATCTTATCCCAAAGCCCTAATTGCAGATGCATACAGCTATCAGATAAATTATCTGGAAAGCTATATCCCCGAGAATGCGCATTTGGCGTATATGACATACACTGTGGCAGAGGAGATTATACAGCTTTCATTTACAGAAAACTATGGTGAATATTGGCCTGATGATTTCGGTGCTGAACCGATAAAAAGCGACCCTGTCTCAGACAATCCCGAGGGAATGGCAGCTTTCAGCAGCAGGGGGCCTACTCTGGACGGAAGGATAAAACCTGATGTAGTAGCTCCGGGAACCAATATTCTCTCTGTACGGTCATGCAGGGCAACGGACGACGGATGGGGACTGCCGGCTGATGAGGAGCTCAGAAAGTATTATATGTATATGGGTGGTACGAGTATGGCAACGCCTATTGCTGCCGGGTCTGTAGCACTTATACGCCAATACCTGATGAATGTTCGCGGTCAGGCTGGCCCATCAAGCGCTTTGTTAAAAGCCGTGCTGATACATGGCGCAGTCTCCATGAAAGGGCAGTACGATGCGGCACATCCTGACACAAACCCGGTTCCGGACAGTGTGAATCAGGGCTGGGGCAGGATAGATATGAAAAGCGCCTTAACTCCCACGCCTCCGGTGAAGGTTGAATTCAGGGACAATCCGGAGGATGCGGTAGGAAGCTTTGAACAAGTGGAATATGATTTCTCCGTAGAGGACTCTTCTGTTCCTTTCAAAGCAACGCTGGTATGGACCGACTTTCCGTGCAAACTGCCGGCAGTAGGACTTGTCAACCGTCTGCTCCTATCCGTGAAGCTTCCGGAGGGAGATCAGCTGTTAAGTGCACAGGCCGGCAGCAATAATAATGTGCACCAGGTAGTTATAAACAAGCCGAGGGCCGGCAAATACACTGTGATTGTAGAAGGAATAGGTATAGCTGAAGGTATTTCCGCCGAAAAAATCAAGGATATGGACTTGAAGCAGGATTTTGCTCTCGTAATAAGTGGGGGACTTAAAGAATAAGTGCCTGAAAACTATTAAAGAGGCTGTCTTTTTGAAGCAGCCTCTTTAATCGCTTATATCGTGGCATAGGCCCCAAGGGTATAATGTTTTTTTGTTCGGTGCCTGCACCTAACAAAATCAGCTTGACTAATTCCTAAAAACTAGAATAATATGTAGATAATGTGTGTAACTACAAAATAGGAGGTATAACTATGAGCATTCACATAGGAGCAAAGGAAAATGCAGTGGCAAACACGGTATTACTGCCGGGAGATCCGCTTAGGGCCAAATACATAGCAGAGAACTTGCTGGATAACGTGGTGTGCTATAATGAAGTTCGGGGTATGTACGGTTTTACAGGTACATATAAAGGAAAGAAAGTATCGGTTCAGGGAACGGGTATGGGCATACCTTCCATATCCATATATGTTAATGAGCTTATTACCAGCTACAATGCAAAAAATCTGATAAGGATAGGCACATGCGGTACATATTCTGAAAGTATAAAGGTCAGGGATGTGGTGCTGGCAATGAGTGCATCCACCGACTCGAGCATGAACCGGATAAGGTTCAATGGAGCGGATTATGCGCCGACAGCCAGCTTTGGGCTTTTGAAAAGCGCATATGATATTGCTTTGGAAAAAGGTATTAAAGCAATAGTAGGCGGTGTGCTGACATCAGATATTTTTTACCATGATGATCCTGAACACTGGAAGGTTTGGGATAAATACGGAATAGTAGCTGTTGAGATGGAAACTGCTGCTTTGTATACAATAGCTGCAAAGTATAGGGTCAATGCATTATCCATACTTACCGTCAGCGATCACATACTTACCCATGAGGATACAACCTCCGAGGAAAGGCAGAAAACCTTTACGGATATGGTGGAAATTGCATTGGAACTGACAGAATAGAAGAAATGAAGTGAAAAAACCGTTGCCCGGGCACCGAAACAATATCCGGACAGCGGTTTTTTCATTGTGAATATAGAAAATTGTGCATATATTCAAAAAAAACCCCTTGAATGTAATGAAATTCTAGTTTAAAATTAGAGTAAGCGTTTTAGTAAAACGTTTACTTAAAATTTAAGGGGGTAAAGGAATGAGAAGACTAGTTTCTATCGCAACAGTACTAGTATTGGTTCTTACACTCGGACTTACAGGTTGTGCAAGTGAAGCACCGGCAGCTGCGGCTGAACCGACACCTGCACAGTCTACAGAGCAGGCTGCTGCACCAGCAGAAAAGCCTCTTAAGGTTGTATTGCTCATTAATGGTACACTTGGCGACAAATCCTTCTTCGACTCGGCCGATAATGGCATGAAGATGATTAAGGAGCAGTTTGGTGCTGAAACCAAGACAATTGAAATGTCCTATGACGAAACAAAGTGGGAGCCAACTTTACTGGATGTTTCCGAGCAGGATTGGGATGTCATAATCTTAGGAACCTGGCAGATGACAGAAAACCTTCAAAAGGTTGCAGTAGAGTATCCTGATAAAAAATACATAATATTTGATACAGCAGTTGACTATTCAGCCGGAGATTTCAGCAATGTATATTCAATCGAATACAAGCAGAATGAAGGCTCATATCTGGCAGGCGCATTGGCAGCCAGAGTAACTAATTCAACCCTTCCGTTGGCAGACAACAAAAAGACCATAGGGTTCCTCGGAGGGATGGATATCCCGGTAATCAACGACTTCCTGGTTGGCTATATCCAGGGTGCAAAACTCATTGATAAGGATATTAAGGTTGCAGTATCATATGTCGGCAATTTCTCAGACTCGGCAAAGGGCAAGGAAATGGCACTTGCACAGTACAATGCAGGAGCCGATATTGGCTTCAATGTTGCAGGACAGGCAGGTCTTGGACAGCTTGATGCTGCTAAGGAAAAGAAGAAATATGCAATAGGTGTTGACTCAGACCAGGCACTGCTCTTCAAGGATAAGGATCCTGAGAAAGCGGACCTTATATGCACATCAGTACTCAAGAGAGTTGACATGTCGCTCGTAAGAGCAATAAAACTGCATAAGGAAGGAACACTTCCCTACGGTAAGTCGGAACAGCTCGGCCTTAAGGAGGAATGTATCGGTCTTGCACTTAACGAATATTATGAGAAGATAGTTCCTCAAGAATTCAGAACTGAGATCGAAGGCTTGACACAGAAGATAATGAATGGAGAAATCGCAGTTGATACAGCATTGGGAATGGACAACGACAAGCTTAATGAAATCAGAAATTCTGTAAAGCCATAAATAGCAGATTTGGTATATTGGCCGGTGATAAGCCGGCCAATATACCAAAATTTATAAATTGGGGGAATTTTGATGTCGGCAGATATTTTGAGTATGAAAGGGATAACAAAGGTTTACCCTAACGGCATTGTCGCCAATAAAGAGGTTGATTTCTCCATAAAGCAGGGTGAGATACATGCTCTCATGGGTGAAAATGGTGCCGGAAAGTCAACCCTGATGAAAATTTTATTCGGACTGGAACAGCCCGAAGAGGGTTCTATTATTCTCAAGGAAGAAAAAATCAGTATTACATCACCACATATAGCAATAAAATATGGTATTGGTATGGTGCATCAACACTTTATGCTAGTACCGTCTCTGACAGTTGCCGAAAATATGGTGCTTGGCATCGAACCAAGGAAAAGCGGTCTTCTAAATATACACAAGGCTGTAGAGATAACAGAAAATCTATCAAAACAGTATAACCTTAATGTCGATCCAAAGGCGAAAATACAGGATCTTGCGGTAGGCACCAAACAGAAAGTAGAAATTCTCAAAGCCCTCCTCAGAGGCGCTGAAATATTGATCCTTGATGAACCTACAGCTGTACTGACACCGCAGGAGACCGAGGAACTATTTCAGGAGCTTTTGAGCCTGAAAAGCAAAGGGCATACCATAATATTCATTTCGCATAAATTGAATGAAATCAAACAAATAAGCGATAGAATAACAATTATGCGTAACGGCAGGAATGTAGGAGTTTTTAATACTGCTGATGTCAGCCGGGAGGAGATTTCCAGGCTGATGGTAGGTCGTGATGTAATTTTAAAGGTGAATAAGTCAAAAGCTGAACCCAAGGATGCAGTACTAAACATAAAGGCTTTGAACTACACAAATGAGGTGGGCAAGAAAGTTCTCAAGGATGTCAGCTTGTATGTACGGAGTGGAGAAATTCTTGGCATTGCAGGAGTGGAAGGAAATGGTCAGCGGGAGCTGGTGGAAATCACAACAGGACTTAGAAGATGCAGTTCGGGAGTTGTAGAGATAAACGGTCAGCTGATTAACAATTTAACAATCAAGCAAATTAGAGATTTGAAGACTTCGCATATACCTGAGGATAGAATGACCTATGGAGTGTCAAGCGATGGAAGTATTGAGGAAAATCTTATATCGGACAGGTATGACAAGAAGGAACTGAATAAATCGATCTTTTTAAATAAATCCAGGATCAGTGAACTGTCACAGAGTCTGGTCAAGCAGTTCAAGGTCAAATGCAACTCTCCCAGGCAGAGCGTAAAGATGCTTTCCGGCGGTAATATTCAGAAGGTAGTTGTTGCGAGGGAATTCACTGCTGATCCCAGGCTTTTGGTTGCGGACCAGCCTACCAGGGGAATTGACGTAGGTGCAACTGAGTTTATAAGAAACAAGATAATTGAGATGAGAGACAGCGGCACTGCAATACTTCTCATATCGGCAGATTTAAATGAAGTACTGGAGCTCTCCGATAGTCTCGTAGTCATGTACGGAGGCGAAATCGTGGCATATTTTGAGGAAGCGTCCCAAGTAAACGAGGTGGAGCTCGGAACATATATGCTCGGGTTGAAGACTCAGACCAAGGAAGAAGTAGGGAGGGTTGCACATGCGTAAGGAGGCTTTCTTTGAAATCATAAGAACGTTGGTAGCCATACTGGTTGCGCTGCTGCTTGCTTTCATTCTGGTTTTGTCTGTAAGTAAGGAGCCATGGAAGGCGCTTAGCAGTTTTTTAACAGGTCCTTTATCTACTCCCAGACATTTCGGCAATGTGGTTGAAATGACAATACCCTTGATGTTTACCAGCCTGGCGGTTTGTGTTATGTTTCAGGCCAAGCAGTTCAACCTCGGAACAACAGGTTCGTTTTTCATTGGTGCGGTTGCAGCTACGATTGTGGCAATAAATATAAAACTCCCCATCATAATACATCCGGCTGCTGCAATACTCTTTGGAGGTATCGCAGGTAGTCTGGTAGGTACTATTCCCGCAATATTAAAGTCAAGGTGGAATGCCAGTGAATTGGTTTCATCCTTGATGCTGAACTATATAATGTTATTTCTTGGTCTTTTTATCATCAACTTTTATCTCAGAGATGTAAATGCAGGAGCAATGGTATCATATAAACTGGAACAAGCCTCGCTTCTGCCTAAGCTTATACCAAAGACAAGAATACACTTCGGTTTGATATTGGCGCTTTTGATGGTGGCAATAACGTACCTTTTCCTATATAGGACAAAGTGGGGCTATGCTTTGAGGATTACAGGCCAGAACATAAAATTCGCTGAATACTCAGGGATAAATACCCTGGCAGTCATTCTTTATTCGCAGATAATTGGAGGCTTTATAGCAGGTATTGGCGGAGCGACTGAGCTTCTGGGAATGTATACCAGATTTCAGTGGCAATCACTGCCGGGCTATGGTTGGGATGGTGTCATAGTTGCCATACTTGCCAGAAATAACCCGCTGTATGTGCCCATTGCCGCATTTTTCCTTGCTTACCTGAGAATAGGTGCGGATATCATGTCCAGGATGACGGATGTTCAAAGTGAAGTTGTTACTGTAATACAAGGGATTATGATAATGCTCATTGCTGCTGAAAGATTCCTTTCGGTATGGAGGCATAGAATGATTGTAAAGGGTGCCAAACAGAGCATAAGTATAGAGGGGGAAAGTGTAAATGGATAATCTTATTGCTGTAATTTTTACCACTACCTTCGGTTATGCAGTTCTGAGGGTAACCACTCCTATACTGTTTGCTGCGCTGGGGGCTTTGATTTCCGATAAAGCAGGAGTCATAAATATTGCACTTGAAGGCATGATGCTAACAGCAGCTTTAGTAGGTGTAATCATCAGTGCTTATACCGGAAGTGCATTGCTTGGGCTCATTGCTGCAATTACAGCCGGTACTCTTATGGGACTCATACTGGCATATTTTTCGCTTAACCTGAAGACTAATATTATACTGGCAGGTATAGCTATGAATCTGATGGCAAGCGGCGGTACTATATTTGTACTTTTTCTGGCTGCCAACGATAAGGGCATGTCATCATCCTTGAACAGCAAGGTGCTGCCAACTGTGCAAATACCTATATTCAACAATATACCCGTTATTGGTCCGATATTTTCAGGACATAATATTTTGACCTATGTCTCTATTTTGGCTGTTATAGCCGTATACATATTGCTGTACAAGACACCTCTCGGACTCAGAATAAGGGCGGTAGGCGAAAATGATCATGCAGCTGATTCGGTCGGAATAAGCGTAATCAAGGTCAGGTATATTGCCCTGGCATTGAGCGGAACCCTTGCAGGTCTTGGAGGCGCATATATGTCTATGGGCTATGTCTCCTGGTTTTCAACAAATATGACTGCAGGGCGAGGCTTCATAGCAATGGCTGCTGAGGCAATGGGAATGGCAACTCCTCTTGGCACCTTCCTGACATCCCTGCTATTCGGTTTTGCAGATGCACTGTCAAATTCATTACAGTCATTAAGGGTTCCGGCAGAATTCGTACAAATGATACCATATGTAGCTACAATACTTGGACTTATAATATACGCAACACGGAATACATCAAAGATTAACAAAGCCAGGAGGGAACAGAAAGCATGAAGAAACCTGTAATAATAGATTGTGATCCCGGGCATGACGATGCCATAGCACTTTTGATGGCCTTTGCATGTGACAACCTTGATATAAGGCTGGTTACTACTGTAGGTGGCAATCAGACACTGGATAAAACGACAAATAATGCTCTCAGAGTACTGAGCTTTGCCGGAGTGGAGGTTGAGGTTGCGGGAGGTGCGTCAAAGCCCCTTATGAGAGATATCATAACAGCTCCGGAAGTGCATGGAGAAAGCGGTCTGGAGGGGCCAGTGCTTCCTCCGGCAAAATATAAAGAGAGCGATAGAAGCGCATTGGATGCGATGCTGGATGTCATAAGAAAGAGCGGGACCAAGGTAACAATAATTCCGACAGGACCGCTGACCAATATTGCAGCCTTGCTGCTTATGCATCCTGAGGTCAAAGAAAATATCGAGAGGATTTCACTTATGGGCGGCTCTTGTGTAGGAGGCAATTGGACACCGGCGGCGGAGTTCAACATTCTGGTTGACCCTGAAGCGGCCAGCATTGTTTTTAACTCCGGAATACCAATCACAATGTGCGGGCTTGATGTGACTCATAAAGCCCAGATATACGGGGAAGAGATTGAACAGCTGAGGAGCATTGACAACAAGGTAGCTAAAATGGTAGCAGAGCTTCTTGACTATTTTGCTTTGTTCCATCAGAAATTCGGCTTCAAGGGGAGCCCGATGCATGATCCATGTGCAGTGGCTTATGTTATAGCTCCGGAATTGTTTACTACAAAGCTGTGCCACGTAGATATAGAAACAAAAGGCGAGTTTTCAACAGGAGCTACAGTTGCAGATATGTGGGATGTACTGAAGAAGGATAAGAATGTTGATGTTGCTTTGGATATAGACAGAGAAGGTTTTATTGAACTGCTTAAGAAGTCGATGAAGCACTATAATTAAAGAAGGATGGCGAAGTACGAATATGAAGAAGCCTATTATCATAGATTGCGACCCCGGTTTGGATGATGCTATTGCATTATTTATGGCTTTTGCTAATGAAAATTTTGAAATAAAAGCCATTACACCGGCTGCCGGGAATCAGACGCTGGACAAGACTGCTGTAAATGCACTTAAGCTGGTTGATTTTGTTGGTTGCGGTATACCGGTGGCAAGAGGTGCTTCAAGGCCTCTATTTGTAGAACAAAAAACTGCAGAACATGTACATGGGGAGTCAGGGCTTGGTGATATTGTACTTCCGGAGCCCAATAGAGACTTCAGTACGTTCGATGCTTACGACACAATATACAACGAAGCGGTTAAGCACTCGAAGGAGCTGGTAATAGTTGCACTGGGCCCGCTGACGAATATAGCCTTGTCTATATTGAAGCACCCTGACCTAAAGGATCATGTTGCCAACATTATTCTCATGGGTGGTTCATGCGGCTGCGGAAATGACACTCCGGCCGCGGAGTTCAACATATATGCAGACCCTGATGCCGCAAGAATAGTATTTGAATCCGGCATAACCGTTACTATGGTAGGACTCGATGTGACACATAAGTCACAGGTTCTTCCGGAAGAAATAAAGGAAATAGCAGCATATAAAAACAAGGTGTCTGATATAGCCGCAAAGGTATTGGAGAATTCCTTAAGGTTCTGCAGGCAGCATGGTTTTGAGGGTGCTGTTATGCATGACCCTCTTGCCATGGCTTATGCAATCAACTCAGAAGTCATGACCTGCAAGGAGTACCATGTTGATGTAGAGACCAAGGGTGAGTTTACAAGCGGAAAAACTGTGGTGGATATATACAATGTGACAGGAAAGAAACCCAATGCTTATGTCGGTGTAGACATTGACCGCGAAAAATTTATAGCAATTCTTAAAAAGGCGATGATGAGTTATGGAGCATGATCTGCTTCTCAGGAATGCTGCTATAATCGATGAAAACGGCGATATATTGAGGAACAGGAGCATATGCATAAAGGCGGGTGTCATATCAAAAATAACAGAAGGAAATGAGTCTTGTACCGCTAAGGAAATTATTGATTGTACGGGCTTGTATATTTCTCCGGGGTTTGTGAACCTGCATACCCATTCTCCTATGAATATATTCAAGGGGATAGCGGAGGACGTAAGCATTGCCGACTGGTTCAACAGAGAGATTTGGCCTTATGAAAGCAAACTGACGGGAGATAACGTATATTGCGGTGCACTGTCGGCTATAGGAGAGATGCTTGATAATGGGGTCACAGCCTTTGCAGACCATTACTTCTATGCTGACAGGATTTGCGATGCGGTATTGGAAACAGGTATTAAGGCGGATGTTGCCCCTACGGTTTTCGGTATGGATGAAGGCTTCAAAACTGCCTTGGAGGATGTATCAAAGCTTATAATTCAAAAAAACGGTATAAGCACAAGGCTGAAACTCAGGATGGGACCCCACTGCCCTCATACCAGTCCCGGCGATACATTGAAGGCGGCTATAGACAGGGCAAAGGACCTGGGTGTGGGGATACATATCCATGTAGCCGAAACATGGGGGCAGGTTCAGGAGAGTTTGGAGAAGTACGGCTGTACACCCTTTGAAAGGCTGAACAATGCAGGAGGCTTTGACCTTCCTTGTATTGTTGCTCATGGTTTATGGATACAGGAGGATGACAGGAAATACCTGAGTCCGGAAACATATATTGCAGCATGTCCGAAAACCTATATGAAGCTAAGTATGGGATCCGGTCATTTGTGGGAAGAAAGCGGCAAGCTTCCGTTGTGCACCGGAACTGACGGGGCTGCAAGCTCCAATACTCTTGATCCCTTGGAGCAGACCAGATTCTTTGGACTCGTAGGGAAATTTATCAATAATGATTCCACAGGCTTCGATTTGATTTATCTCTGGAAGATGTTGATGAGAGGCCACAAAGCACTGCAGTTCAGATCCGGCAGGATGAGCGAAGGCTATTCGGCTGATTTGATCGTATGGGATTTGACAAGCTGCGGTACGGCAGAGGTATATAATCCTTTGGCGGCAATAATATACAGTGCCTCTTCGAAAAACATCATAAATACAATTATTGATGGAAAACTGCTGAAAAAAAATGGTAAGGTTCAGATTGGAAACGCTGAGGCGTTAAACAAACTGTCTGATTTATCAAGAAATATTAAAGACCGGGGTAAAGGAAAAACAAATCTGAATTTTTAGGGTGATGAAATGAAAGCATGGGAAATGGAAAAAGAGCTTATTGAGGGCTCCAAACCGAAGGTTCTATCGGAGGAGGAGCAGACCTGGGATGCCATAGAGGTGTTGGAAACCCAGGAAGACAATAAAACCAGACTCTTGTGGTATAGTGAGGTACCCGGTTCAGGCGCAAGGGAAAGGTTGATCATAGGCGCAATTCAGGACGTTGGTAACCGTGGAATGAATGTAACGAAGGCTGAAAAGCTGATTCCACAAGGATTAGAAGCTTACAAAAGTGGAGATATGGTAAAGCTGAACCGTATAACCTCACGTATATTTTATGAACTGAATAATGCGGAAAAGGATCAGAACTCAAGTTATTGGAGTTTCAGGGAGTACACCTCCTGGGAGGAATACCAGGCAAAGGCCGTTTTTCCACCGAAAGAGGAATATGACATTTTATCAGAGGAATACAGGCAGCGGATTTTTTGGGGCTGGACAGCGCAGGTATGTGCAGGTGCATTTGGAACTGCTTTGGAAGGCTATACCACCACCAATTTGCGCGAAGCTTTTTCAGAAATCAGAGATTATGTAAGGAAACCAAATACCTTCAATGACGACATTACATACGAGCTTGCTTTCCTTAAGGCTTTTGAAAGGTCGGGATATAAGGTAACCTCTGATGATATTGCCGAAGAGTGGGTGGGTTATATACCCTTCGGATGGTCTGCAGAGGAGGTTGCATTGCGCAACATAAAATACGGCATATATCCTCCCATGAGCGGCTTTTTCAACAATCCCTTCCGGGAGTGGATCGGCGCCCAGATGAGAGGAGCAGTGTGCGGAATGGTTGCGCCAGGGGACCCTTTTGAGGCAGCAAGACTTGCATGGAAGGACGGGATCATATCCCACAGCAACAATGGAGTAATCGGAGAAATTTTTAATGCAGTTTTGGTTTCACTATCCTTTGTAGATGCAGATATCAGATCAGTACTCACAAAAACAATTGATATGCTGCCATCGGACAGTGAGTACTATTCTGTAGTAAGGTATGCTTTTGACAAGTGTCAATCCTGCAGTGGATGGGAGGATGCCTGGAGTGATTGCTCGAAAAAGTATGAGAAATATAATTGGATACACGCCTATCCTAATGCTGCTGCTGAAGTTGTTGCGCTGTGGTTCGGCAACGGTGACTTTGAAGAGACGATGCATATTGTTGCCATGGAAGGTCAGGATGTAGATTGCAATGCTGCCCAGATAGGTACTGCATTAGGAATTATACTGGGGCCTCAAGGCATAACAAGGAAATGGACTGAACCAATAGGCGATGATCTGGATACTTATGTGAGAAACATGAAGAAAATGAAAATCAGCGAGCTTTCAGACTGGACTGTGGATACTGTCAGAAAAGTATTTAAAGGTGTGTGAATTAATGGGTGTAACAATAAAGGACATAGCCAGAAAGGCCAATGTGTCGTTGGCTACAGTATCAAGGGTCATAAACAATAAGAGTGAAGGTGTGGGTCCGGAAACCCGGGAGAGAATACTTAATATAATGAAAGACCTGGGCTATTACCCCAACAGGATAGCCCGTGGGTTGGTAACAAAAAAGACTAACATACTCGGCTTGGTTCTTCCGGACATATCAAACCCATTCTTCCCAAGTCTTGCACGGGGTGTTGAAGATACGGCAAACAAGTATGGCTATAATATAATATTATGCAATACTGATAATAAAACAGAAAAGGAAGAGACTTACATAAGTGTTCTTAAGGAAAATTATGTCGATGGGGTTATATATACAAGTGTTATCAGGAATAAGGATAAAAGTATAGAAATGCTCCTTCAAAGTAAAATCCCCTTTGTTATGATGGATAGAAGTGTCAATGTTACCGATATTCCTGAGGTCTTTACTGATGGAGTATCCGGAATGCAGCAAATAGTAGAATATCTGATCAGTAATGATCACCGCAGGATAGCATATATATCCGGCCCTGATAACAATTCACCTTCAGAGCAGAGGCTCGAGGGTTACATGAAGGCTCTTGACCATGCAGGTATACCCATAGACCACACAATAATGAAGGATGGCGATTATAAGATAAGCAGCGGATACCAGTGCATGACGGAATTGCTGGACAAGGGGGAAGGATTTACTGCAGTCGCTTGCGCTAATGACCTCATGGCAGTCGGTGCTTTGGAAGCGATGAAGGAGAGAGGCATAAGGGTGCCGGAAGATATTTCAATTACAGGATATGATGATATATATTTAGCCGGGGTTTTAACACCGAAGCTGACAACAATTGCACAACCGAAATATGAAATGGGCTGTTTGGCTGCAGAGCTTTTAATAAAGCTGGTTCAGGGTGAAGAGATAAAGGATAGGCAGATTATATTACAGCCAAGTCTTGTAAAAAGGGAATCAGTAGTAAAGAGGAGTGATATGCTTGAAAATTGCAGTCATAGGTAGCTTGAATATGGACTATTCATTAAAGGTCGGGAAACTCCCGGCAAAAGGTGAAACCATTCTTGCCAGCTCATTTTATACAGCAGCAGGGGGCAAAGGTGCAAATCAAGCTGTTGCCGCAAGACGTCTTGGTGCATATGTATATATGATAGGAGCTGTAGGTAAGGACTCCAACGGTAAGGAGTTGTGCAGCAAGCTTGAAGAGGAGGGTATTTTAGTAAAAGGAATCAAGGAAGTTGATGTGCCAACAGGAAATGCCATGATAACGGTAGATGACACAGGAAGCAATACAATAGTCGTTTATCCGGGAGCGAATACAGCGGTGGATAGGAGCTGGTTCGATGAAAACATCGACATAGTAGAAGCTGCCGATTATGTTGTCCTGCAGCTGGAGATACCTATGGAAACGGTGGCTGCAGCGGTTTTGACGGCTAAAAAAATGAACAAAAAAATCATATTGAATCCTGCTCCGGCGGCAGAAATACCCCGGGAGCTTTACGGTATGATTGACATAATGACACCGAACGAGACTGAATTGGCTCTCTTAACCGGTACAAAGGATATAATGGAAGGATCAAGACTGTTGCTTGACAGGGGGGCAAAAAGTATAGTGGTAACCTTAGGTGAAGAGGGCTGTCTTTATATGGACAAAACAAGGGCGGTCAAGGTAGGAGCATTTAAAGTCAAGGCCATTGACAGTACAGCTGCAGGAGACTGCTTTAATGCAGCCCTGGCTGTTGCTCTTTGCGAAGGGAAGACTATTGAAGAGGCCTTAAGCTTTTCCAATGCAGCGGGTGCCATTGCTGTAACCAAATCGGGGGCACAGGAATCCCTCCCTTTCAAGGATGAAGTAGAAAGGTTTTTAACTGCTCGAAAATAGAATATATTTCAGAGGAGAAAAAGAGATGTATGAATACAGTATTTTAGAACAGGCCAAACAGCTTCAGGAGACTTTGGTTTCTATAAGAAGGCAGATACATGCTTATCCGGAAATCGGCTTTAATGAGATAAAAACCTCAGCTCTGGTAGCAGATGAGCTCCGGAAGCTGGGGATTGATGTCAGTACCAATATAGCAGTTACCGGAGTAGTAGGAACATTGAAAGGCAAATATCCCGGACGGACAATGCTCATAAGAGCTGATATGGATTGTCTGAAGCTTGATGAGCTTAATGATGTTCCTTATAAATCAAGGAATGAAGGCTTTATGCATGCCTGCGGACATGATGCCCATACTACCTGCCTTCTGGGGGCTGCTATGCTTCTTTCTCAATACAGGGAACAGCTGAAGGGAAATGTAAAGTTCGTTTTCCAACCTGCTGAAGAGATAAATGGCGGAGCACATCTCATGGTTAAGGAGGGCGTTCTGGAGAACCCCAGGGTGGATGCCGTAATGGGAATGCATATATGGCCTACCATACAAGCCGGGAAGATAGGAATAAGATATGGTGCCCTATGTGCAGCCCCGGATTTTTTTAAGATTGTTATCAAGGGAAGAGGTGGACATGCTGCAGTGCCCGATAAATGTATAGATCCGATATCAGTAGGCTGCCAGGTTTACATGGGCTTACAAACAATAATCAGCAGGAGAATTGATCCCCTTGAACCTGCATTGATAACTGTCGGAAGACTAAATGCCGGAACTTCACTCAATATAATACCTGATGTGCTTGTTATGGAGGGAACTGTAAGGACCCTGGACAAGGAACTGAGGAAAAGAATGCCTCAGATGATAGAGACAATGATAAAGGGTATTACCGAAGCCAATGGTGCGGGTTACGAATTCGAATACAGACAGAATTACCCGCCGCTTTTTAATGAAGATACATTGACACGACTTATGGAGGAAACCGGGAAAGAAGTGTTGGGTGCCCAAAATGTAGTTATAATACAAAAGCCTACAATGGGTGGAGAGGATATAGCATATTTCCAGGAGAATATCCCGGGAACCTTTTTCATAATCGGCACTCTGAATCCTGAAAAAGGGGCGGATAAACCTTTGCACAGTGCACAATTCAATATTGATGAGGATATATTATATAAAGCATCAGCAGTTATTGCTGCAAGTACTCTCAAATATCTTGAATGATGTGGCAGTAACTCCCCTTAGCATATTGAGATCTTCAGGGAGCACCTATATGGAGGCTCTGTATGGAGCAAGGGAGTTTGTACTGGAATGAGAGAATAAAAGCCGGGATGCGCTGCATCCCGGCTTTTAATAATTAACGTATAAAATTGGTCCTTGCCCGTAGCTCCTTTTCCGGAAGCTTAACCCCTGCTTCTTTACCGGTCTGTATGCTTTTCAAAAGCCAGGCCATGTTTTTACCCAGTACTCTCATTGTTTGCATTCCTTCCAAATCTTGTTTTACTTCTTCAGGAGTATTTCCATGAACCATATTCCAGTATTGGGAAGATACAACAGGCATATTTGAAATAGTAAAATATTTATTTAACTGTTCAAGGGCTGCGGTTGAACCACCGCGGCGGCAGCTTACAATTGCAGCACCGGGCTTATATTGAAAACAATCTCCGGAATAGAAGAATCTATCTAAAAATGATGTCATCTGACCGGATGCAGCTGCATAATGTACCGGGGAACCAAAGATAAAACCGTCAGCTTCTTTAGCTTTTACCAAGGCAATATTTACTGCATCATCGTCATATACGCATTTGCCGGAGTCATCTTTGGAACAACCGCCGCAAGCCATGCAGCCGCGAATAGGCTTGTTTCCGATATGGAAAATTTCTGTTTCGATATTTTCTTTTTCCAGTTCCTTCGCTACTTCGCATAAGGCAGTATAAGTACATCCTTTAGACTTTGGACTTCCGTTAATAAGTAATACTTTCATTTTATACCTCGCTTTAATTTTATATTTATCAGATATTGAGTGCCGGTATGGCATCTTACTCAATAATCCTCATCATGAGAAACGGTGCGCTACTATATTATTTTACTTGTAATGGATATGGAAGGCAATCCCATCATGAAAAATAATCTACAAAGCTTCAATTATTTGCGAAAGCCTTTTTATTCCGCAGGCCAGATCATCCAGTGATGCATAGGAGTAGGAAATTCTTAAACATGGATTTAGGGTGAAGCTATAAAGACTGCCCGGGTTTATCAATATATTTTCTTTTAGTGCCAGCTTGAATAATCCCTCGGTTGATACTGACGGAGCCAGTTTTAGCCATATATAGTAGCCGCCCTTTGGGACATCCCAGGAGGCCAGGTGGGCAAAGTACTGCTCCAACAGATTTAGCACAAAGCTTCTCCGGTTGGTTAATTGAGCTCTGAAAGATTTTAAATGATCCTCATATAAGCCACTTTCGATCCACTCGGTTAATGCCCATTGTGACAGAGAACTGGCACCGTAATCAGTCTGCATTTTTATATCTCCGAGTCTCTCCACTACGGGCTCGGGACCTGCGATCCATCCGATCCTCAGCCCTGGGGCGAGGGATTTTGAAACGCTGCCCAAATAAAGAACATTGCCGGTATCATCATGGGCTTTAAGGGGTAAGGGAGGCAGCTCATCAAACCACAATTCCCTATAAACATCATCTTCGATTATCGGAAGTTGATTCAACTTGCACCACCTTAGCACTTCCAAACGCCGACCGGAGCTCATGGTCAATCCTGTAGGATTATGAAAGGAGGGAATGGTATAGAGGATCGAAGTGCTGTTTTTCATGTCCGCTTTATTTATCATCCAGGGTATTAAGCCATCTTTGTCCATAGGGACACCCTTCATTTTCATTCCTGTTGATTCAAAAACATGAAGTGACTTCAGATATGACGGCTCTTCTATGAAAACTGTGGAATCAGGACTTAGCATACTGATGGAAATCAGCTGCAAAGCTTGTAAAGAACCTGATACTATGAGTATTTGAGACGCTGGAATATTCAATTTTAAGCTTTGGAGATAATTGCTGATAGCTTTTCTTAGTTCAGCAAGGCCAAGGGGTTCAACATAGTTCAGTGAGTAAGCTCTGGATGGGATTTTATCCAGCACTTTTTTCATCGTTTCATGGGGAAATAAATCAGGGGACATTTCACCGGTACTAAGTCTGATG
>LOES01000149.1 GCA_001515955.1 Clostridia bacterium BRH_c25
TAATCTTCAACACTGGTTAACAGCGGTGAGCCGTATTTAACATCGGCAAATTTGTCTTTATACGGAGAAACAGCCGCCATCATCTCTTCATATTCATAACCGTTCATCACATGAGTAGGCTGGACGATAAGCGTGCCTATGCCGTCTGCAACAAGGCGGTTCATTGCCTGGGACAGATTGTCTATTTGAAGCCCGTCACGGCTTGAGAGCTTGTCGATGATGATCTGGCTGGTGAAGGCGCGACGTACTTCATAATCCGGATATTGGGAGGCAATCTGCTTTTCGATTGCTCCTATGGTATTCTCACGGGTATCATTATAGCTGGTGCCAAAGCTGACGACAAGAATCGCCTTCTTTGATGCATCTCCCACCGCAGTTGCCTCAGCCTCTTCATTATTTGCGGAGACCGGTACCGCACAGCCTGCCAATGCTGCTGTGCACATAACAATTGATAGCATAAATACTAATAGTTTTTTCATTTTATTTCCCTCTCTCTTTCTTGTTTGATTATATTATCGTGAATGAAGAAACCTTTTTTTCCCAGGATTTCAACCTTCACGTCAAACACATCTTCAAAAAATTCCTCTGTCATTACCTGTTCAGGTGGTCCTGCCGCCACAACCCTGCCCTCGTGAAGAGCAATGATCCTGCTGCTGAAGCGGTAGGCTGTGTTCAAATCATGGTTGATTACCACAACAGTAATCCCCTGCTCCTCAATCAGCCCCTTTAATATTTTTGTCATGCTTATCCTGGCACAGATATCCAGGCCGGACATAGCCTCATCCAGGAACAATACCTTCGGCTTTTGCACTATGGATTTTGCAAGCATCACCCGCTGCAGCTCCCCTCCGCTTATCTGCGTAATGAGCTTATCGGCGAAGCGGAAGGTATCCGTCAGGCGCATTACCTGTTCAACCTGGAAAAGTGCTTCATCCCCAAGGGGTTCAAATATGGCACGGTGCGGATGGAGCCCCATAATCACCATTTCAAGGCAGGTATAGGGGAAGCGGATGCCATGCTGCTGGTAAACTACCGCAAAATGCTTTGCCCTCTCCCTGATGCTCATTTTATGCACATTTTGGCCCCGATAATAAGCAATTCCCTTTCCCGGTCCGAAATAGCCGCACATGATTTGAAGCAGTGTTGTTTTACCGCTGCCGTTGGGACCCACAATCGACAGATATTCTCCCTTATCTATTGAAAAACTGATGTTTTTCAGCACAGGCCTTGCCCCATAAGCAAAGGCAATATTCTCAAGGACCAGCAGTGGGAATGCTTCCATATTATTCATCTCCTGCCCCCTTCCGCCGCTTTGTAAATATATAGATAAAAAACGGCCCACCTATAAGCGTCGTCAAAACGCCTACGGGAATTTCACTTGTTGTAAGAAGCCGGGTCGCATTGTCGGCAATGCTTAGAAGCATTCCTCCCATCAGGGCGGAAAGCGGTATGAGCACACGATTATCCGATGTAAACCAGAATCGGAGCATATGGGGCACTATCAATCCGATAAAACCTATGATTCCGCATACGGACACACAGGCCGCCGTAATCCACGAACCTAGAATAAGGTACAGCAGTCGCAGCCGTTTGGTATTTACACCCAAAGCTACCGCATTTTTATCACCCATGGCCATGGCATTCAAATCCTTTGAGAACAGAAACGCTATCCCTCCACTGATGCACAAGGCGGGCAAAATCAGTGCCACTTCCTTCCACGACCTTGAGGACAGGCTGCCCATAAGCCAGAATACAATTGCACCGACATTCTCGCCGGAAAGCATTTTAATGAAGCTGATGCCGGAAGATAAAACGGCACTTACAATAATACCCGCAATAATCAGATTGGAAGAGGGCTGCCCTCTTCCTCTGCCTGCAATAAGAATCACCATAAGCAGCGTAATAAACGCAAAAGCAAATGCGAAAAGAGGAACAGGCACAATTATGCCGTACATAATATTAATAAATATCGCCAGGCTTGCGCCAAAAGCCGCTCCTGTAGAAACCCCCAGAGTGTACGGGTCGGCCAGAGGATTTTGCAGCAGCGACTGAAATATCGTCCCTGCCATGGCCAGTCCCATTCCGACGCATATACCGCAGATGATGCGCGGCAGGCGTATATCCCATACCACCGAAACTATATTGGGTTTTATTCCCTCAAGCAGCTTTTCACTTCCTGCAAGCTTTGCAAGCAGCACATTCCAAGTCGTGATCAGGCTTATATTCATCGCTCCGAGGCTGACCATAGAAATCAGCAATGCACATAAAACGAAAAGAAAAATCACCCCGACTATCGCATGCTTCATTTTTTTCCTTTTATATCGACTTATGCTATCGTTCATTGCCAACTTCCCCTTAGAGCCTTTATCAATTCATCCATATCTTCAATTCCTTTTTCCTCACATTGCCTTAAAATTACTACGGGAGTTATGCCCAACCTCTTGCAGGCGTTTATTTTTTCCAGGGTGCCTCCCTCTTTGCCGCTATCCTTCATTACTACATAATCAGCGTTATACTCCTTAAACATCTGATAATTCATATCCTCCGATACAGGCCCAAGGATTGCTATTATATCCTCCATCCTGATGCTGCATTGCACACACTGCTGAATACTGAAAATAGAGGGCAATACTCTGTAAACAAAACGGTTTGTACCTCTGGCCTTTTCAAAATCCTTAATATTTTTTATTCCTGTAGTAAAAAGCACACAACCCTCCACACTTTCAAGGTATGAAACGCACCTTTCCACTGATTCGACAAATATACAAGCTTCCATATCCGAGCTTCTTCTTACAAACCTTATATAAGCTGCACCTGTCTCTTCACTGGCTGTTTTTGCATTTTGTGTTACTTCCAGAGCATAGGGATGAGACATATCAACTACAGTGTCTATGGATTTATCTTTTATGAACTGCACCATCTCACTATAGCTCATTCTTCCAACTATCACCTGCCGATCCTGAAGCATTTCTGCACCGCTATAAGTCGCTACGGTTGCAACGAATTCCTTTTTGCCCCTAAGCAGACTTATTAATTTCTTAGCCTCGCTGGTTCCGCCTATTACCCATATCAAAGGGAATACCCCCTAGGTGTAATCATTTTTCCAGCCTTTATATAGGTGTTGCTGTTACCGATGATTACTACAGTCATCATATCTATGAAATCATAATCAATAGTATCTAAAGTTACTATACACCTGTCATTTCCTTCTCTTCCCGCATTCTTAACCAGAGCTGCCGGTGTTTCCGGCTTCATATAATTTAAAATAATACCTATTGCTTGATTGATATTCTCCGGTCTCCCCTTGCTTTTGGGATTATATAAAGCGATTACAAAATCTGCGCTTGCCGCCATATGCAGCCTCTTTTCAATTATCTCCCATGGGGTCAGCAAATCGCTTAAGCTTATAGTGCAGAAATCATGCATTATCGGGGCTCCTGCCTCGGCAGCGGCGCAAAAGGAGGATGTAACTCCCGGAATAATCTCGACCTCAATATCCTCTGCCAGTTCAAGTACCGGTCCGGCCATGCCATAAAGTCCCGGATCCCCGGTACTTACAATACATGTATCCAGGCCCTTTCTGGCCTCTTCAACAGCTATTCTGCACCTTTCTATTTCACCCTTCATACCTGTCTTGATTATCTTTTTCCCATCTATTAAATCCTTGATCAATTCTATGTAAAATGTATATCCAATAATTACATCACACTTACTAATCGTTTTCAGGGCTTTTAGAGTCATATGCTCCTTGTCCCCGGGGCCAATACCTACAACATAAACCTTAGCCATTTCATTCCTCCTTGGATATAGCAATTGTTATTCCATTTATGCCGGTTTTGGGTACTATTATTTTCCCCCCCAAAAGGTGAGCGCAGGGCTCACACACTGATGAGACTCCTATTTTTGACTTTACAAAATCGCTGGATGCAAACAGACCTTCTATTTTCGCAATACTTTCCCTGCCGAATATCCTCATACTGCAGCCAAGCTCTTTGCAGGCTTCTATAATTCCTGACTCATCGCTCTTTATGTCAACTGTCCCTACTGCTTTTATGCTTCTTTTGCTTATATCATACATGTCAAATACTTGATCTACAGCCTTCAATATATCTTCTTTAGTTTTTCCACGCTTACAGCCAATTCCAATATTAATGTTCCGGGGTCGCAATATACAGCAAGGCCTCTCTGAGGATATTCTCAGCTTGGAGCTTACAATGACTGAAGCTTCATAATCAACATCAGATATATTATCATAGCCTAATTGGAGCTTAACCTCGGATTCCAGCCTTATTTTCTTATTTTCTATCATCATAGCTGTTATTTTCTTTGCAGCCTCCAAGCTCTCTATAAATAGGCCGTTGGCCTTTGCAAAAATATCGACAGCCTCAATTGCTCTTCCGTCTGAGGCAGTTGTTATTATGGGTTGACAGCCCAATATTTCAGAAAGCTTTAATGCCAACTCATTAGCTCCTCCCAAATGGCCCGAAACAAGGCTTATTGAAAATCTCCCCAAATCATCCACTACAACAATTGCAGGGTCAGCTGCCTTATGACGGAGAAATGACGAAGACAGCCTTACGGCTATCCCTGTGGAGGATATAAATAATATATATCTGTATTGTTTGAAAATACTATCAAGCTGCTCCTTATAGCTGTGCTTGTCAAATATATCAACTTCAAAGCTCTCATTACTCTTAATCCTGTTTGCAATCTCAATACCTGATGATGTAAAAGCTATACAGGCCAGCTTCATTTGCCGCCCTCCCTGAAAGCGTGGCTGAAATCAGGATGATATAAAAGGGACCTCTCATAATCTCCCTCAATAAAGTTACCCACCAGAATCTGAGAGAAATTGCTGATACCCTCATTCCTAACCTTGTCTGCAATGTTCCGAAGTGTTCCGTATATTATCCTCTGCTCCGGCCAGGTGGCTTTATAAACAACTGCCACAGGCACATCATAGCTTTCATAGCCCTTGGCAAGCTTTTCAACTATCTTTTCCATATCCTGCACAGAAAGGAAAATAGCCATAGAGCATTTATGCGCCGCTAAAAGCTCCAAGCTCTCAGCCTCAGGAACAGGTGTCCTGCCTTCCAGCCTTGTAATTATCACTGTCTGGCTGACACCCGGCAAGGTAAATTCTCTTTTTATAGCCGCACAGCCGGCTGTGAATGAGCTTACTCCCGGTATGACTTCATATGGTATATTATGCTCCCGGAGACAATCCAGCTGTTCTCTTATAGCACCATAAATAGTGGGGTCCCCCGTATGAAGCCTTACAGTTGTTTTCCCCCCGGTCTCCGACTCCAGCATAACCTCAATTACTTCTTCCAAAGTCATTGAAGCACTATTATATGCCTCGCATTCCTTTTTGCAAAACTCCAGATGTGCATTCCAGACCAGAGATCCGGCATAAATGACAACATCAGCTGCCTCCAATATTCTTCTGCCCTTTACAGTTATCAAATCCACATCTCCCGGACCGGCTCCTATGAAATAAATCATCTTAAGACCTCCAATGCGTTTCGCGAAAAACATTTAAAATTACTACAATACCTTGCCGGTGTCATTCCGAGCCTGCGAGGAATCTTATGCCTGTGAGAATAACCCAGGCAAATACTCTTGGGTATACTTTAAGGGTCAAGATTCTTCACTGCGTTCAGAATGACAATCCTATTCAGGATGACATTTGCATTATTTCTGACCTGCCTTCCTTGCAAATATCAGGGACATGTAATCATTGTCCTCCAGCATTTCCTGCCTGTCGTATATTATTTTCTGACCTGCCTGGGTACATCTTTTTACATATGCATAGCTGAAACCGTACTGCTCCAGCTTGCCTATTATATTCTCCTTATCCTTGCTAACCTTCAAAATACACACTGTATCAACCCTTTTAAGTATTTCCTCATCAATATTTCCATCGGCCATATAAAAGCTTTCATCCCGCAGAGCAACCGGGAGTCCCAATACAGAAGCTGCCGCATTGAAAGAAGTGATACCCGGTATTGTTTCAGTTGTTATCTTTATATCAGCAAGCTCCTTCATCAAATAGCTATAAGTGCTGTATGTCATCGGATCACCGAGAGTAAGAAAAACTCCTGCCTCATCATCCTTCAAAACTTCATTTATTGTTTGTGCTGCTTGCTTATAACGCAATTGATTGTCTTCCTTCATAGGAAAGCTCAGTTCAACTACTTTCTTATCCTTTATGTATTCATGGGAGATAATGCCTGCAAGACTATCGCCCTTGCTCTCCGGTATAAAGACGCAGTCGCAGGTTCTGATAATCCTGTATGCTTTCAGAGTTATCAGCTCTTTGTCTCCAGGCCCGACGCCTATTCCATATATCATTTTCATGGCTTTTTCCCCTTTATAAGAAAAATAGGATTATTTGCCTTCATAAGTCCCATTCCTTCAATAATGGAGGCTTGTATAAGCCTCACTTCAATCCCGGAATACTTCTTTTCCATCAATATTCTCTTCAGCTCTACCATATTTTCGGGAATGATGAAGCTTCCAGCCAACACACCGCCATTTGAAAGCTTTTTATCTGTTTCATCCGCAATTTGCACAAGCTTTCCACTGCTTCCGCCTATAAAGCATTTATTGAAGCTATTAACAGAATCCAGGGCATCAGGAGCAGTACCTTGAATAATGTTTATTTCTGCGCCGAACTTACCGGCATTTTTTCTTATCAGCTCTACTCCCTCCTGTTCCTTCTCCACCGCATACACCTCAGCTCCCAGAAGTGACGCCTGCACCGATAAGGAGCCTGTTCCTGCACCTACATCCAGAAATATGTCTCCTTTATCAATATCAAGCAGCGCCAGAGCTATAACTCTTATATCAAACTTCGACATGGGGACAGCTCCTCTGATAAATTCCTCATCTCTAATCCATTTCATTTTCTATCACCACCAGTGCTAATGTGCTTATATCCTCGATTTCTTCGCCTATTCTTTTTTCTGCTATACGCTCGTCATCATAAGATAAATTAAAGCCCGCATATATTTTCCCCTTTAACCCGTTATCCCTGAGACAACAGGATATATAACCGGGTGTATGTTTGCTGTCCGCAAGAATTATAGCTGTCTTATATTCTTTGATGCTTTGAAGCCCGGCTTCTCTTCCGTGAAAGCTTATAAGAGCTGCATCATGCCAGCTTTTTTTCAGCTTCGCCATCATGTATTGGATGGAAGAAAGTCCCGGTACTACTTCATCTATATTAATTCCTTGCTTTTGAAGAAAGTCCAATATACCATAAAAGCACGGATCCCCGGAGGCCAGAATAACTGTATTCATTCCTGCTTCCAGCATTCCAGGCACTTCATCCACTTTATTTATCACCCGGATATCTGTTCTTATCTCTTTAGCTGTTCTTGCGATTCTTCCAAAAGCCAAGACTCTGTCTGCCTCTTTTATTCTCTCTATTGCTTCTACCGTTATATGCTTCATACTTCCGGGACCCATACCCACAAGACTAATCATTGTTACCTCCCAATACCCCATAGTCCATGGAATACATTATTACTTTAATGGATAAATTGCTGTGCTTCAAATATCTTCTAATTCTATCTTCACAGCCTTTTATCATAGCTGGGAATATCTTTTCATTACCTGTTTCTATAATTAACTTTACTGCTTCCTCTGAGGTCTTGCAGCCGTTTATGTTTTTCAGAAGCTGCAGAGATGCTCCATGGAGAGCAAGGTAGTATACAAAAGCCTCAATACGCACATCACATGTTTTGCTGTGAGTATTGAAGACCCCTATGGAAAGCTTGCACAGCTTACCGATGTGTCCCACTAATGTAATACTTTTAAAGCCCTTCTCATTAATGTATGACAGAGTATCCCCGATAAAGTTGGATATCTTGATCCCTCTTCCCCCCAGCTTTAGATCCTTTACTACCTTTTCTCCGTAATTCCCGGGAAATAAGACAAGCTCTTCAACTCCACTGTCGTATGCGGAATCAACCTCAAGATAAATTGTTTTCTTCAAAGCATCCTCTGACATTGGCTCAACAATTCCGGATGTTCCGATTATAGATATCCCTCCCTCAATTCCAATATTCTCATTGAAGGTTCTTTTTGCAATTTCTGTACCCTCTGGAGCATATATGACCACATTAAAACCACACTGAGAAATTTTATTCAACTCTTCCTTTATCATCTTTCTGGGAACAGGATTTATTGCAGCTTGACCTGCCTCTCCCCAGAAGCCCCTGCGGGTAATTGTGCCTATGCCTTCCCCCCCGTCAATATTGATTACTCCGTCAGCCCGTCTGCTTACACGGGCATATATCTCAAGCTTATCAGTAACATCCGGGTCATCTCCCGCATCCTTTACAATGCAGCAGCTTGCGTATTTTTCTTCTATACAGGGCTTGCATACTTGAAGCTCCAGTTTTATGCCTGCAGGAATCTCAATGTCTATATGATCAATTTTCTCACCGGTAACAAGCATATTCGCTGCTGCCTTGGCAGCTGCAGCGGCGCAGCTTCCGGTTGTATACCCGCACCTTAGCTTCTTTCCATCCTTAATCACAAAAAGATCATGCATCTCTACCCACCGCCATGTAAATCAAAGCATTCATAATTGCAGCCGCTACATTGCTGCCTCCTTTTGTTCCCACTGTCGTAATCGATGGAACCTCAAACCTTCTTATATATTCTTTGGACTCTGCCGCTCCTACAAAGCCCACAGGTACCCCTACAATGAGCTTGGGAGAAACCCTGCCTTCACTTATCAGCTCACCTATTCTAAAAAGTGCTGTTGGTGCATTCCCTATAACAAATATATCCACTCCGGTCTCGGCAGCATGATCCATGGCTGCCATTGACCGGGTTATCTGCTTTTCCATCGCGATTCTGTAAATCTCCTCTTCGCTTATGTAACAGTCTATACTGCAGCCTGCCGCCTCCAAGCTTCTCTTGTTTATACCGGAGAAGGCCATTTTAGTATCAGTCACTATTCTGCAGCCGGATTTTATCGCTGATATTCCGGCATGGATTGAGCCTTTTTTAATCGTTATTATATTTTGATAATCAAAGTCCCCGGTAGTATGTATGGTCCGCTTTATTACCTTCAGCTCCTGCCTGTCGAAATCTCCGGTGTTCATTCCCTGGTCAATGATTTCCATACTTTTCGCTTCAATGGCTTCAGGATTTTTTAAATACATAACAATTCACCTGTTCCTCTCTATGCTGTTTAAAATATTCTTTAATACCTGCAGGTTGCCTATAAAGCTGATGTGGGGATAGCCTCCATAAGTGTTCTTATGTATATATCCGCCTTCCCACTTTTTATTGCCCATAGTCTTTGATATGGCAAATATTTTATCGTCCTTTACATCTGTAACAGACTTGTGAAACTCATGGGCGGTTATCTTGTCCCCCTTCTTTCCCAGCATGCAGTCAGCTTTAAGCTCAATATCCATATATCCAAAGTTTTGCAGAGTTTCGGTCAGCATGCTTTGTCCTGGAAATACCCCAACCATCGCTTCTCCATCAATGCTGTCCGTAAGGTACATGAAGCCCCCGCACTCAGCATAAATATAACCACCCCTTTGACTGTATTCCTTTATTGAACTGAGCATGGCTTTGTTTTTTGCCAGCTCCTCCTTAAAAACCTCAGGATATCCTCCACCCAGATATAACAGGTCACATCGCGGCAAATTGTTATCTTCCAGGGGTGAGAAGCAGGTTACGTCACAAGCCGCCTCCAAAAGACTGAGGTTCTCACTATAGTAGAAGGAAAATGCTTTATCCTTTGCAATAGCTACTGTTACATCATATTTTCCGATTGCCGTCTCTCTGCTTGTATTGATATCTGTCATTAACTTTATAATTCCATCAAGGTCAATATTAGTGCTTACCATTTTGGAAATCTCTTCGATTTGGAAGTCAATGTCTTCAAGCTCAATACTCTGAACTAATCCAAGATGGCGGCTTTTAAGCTCCACAGCATCCATTGGGGGTAAAAAACCCAATACTTTTAGCTTGGTATGCTTTTCCACGGCTTCTTTGAGCATTTCATAATATTTCTCACTGATATTGTTAAATATTACGGCTTTGATATTTGAAGCCTCGAACTCAGCCATTCCTTTTATCTTTGGTATTGCTGAGAACATCTCTCCCTTGGGCGTATATACCAGGATGGAATTGATGCCCAATTCCTTCGAAATATCATAGCTGGAGTTTATACATGTGTTATATATCCCGTCAAAATAACCCATAGCTCCCTCTATTACACAGTAATCTGCAGCTGCCATTGAAAATGCCGATAAAAGTCCCTCCTTGCCCTGCAGGTGCATATCCAGATTGCCGTTTCTGCCTTTGCAGGCTTTTCCAAGAAAAGCTCCGTCAATATAATCAGGGCCTGTTTTAAATGCACAAACATCAAGTCCCATATTTTTCATAGCCCTGAGAATTCCCATGGTGAGGGTTGTCTTTCCACTGCCGCTTGCGGGTGCTGTTATCAGTACCGATTTCATCTCATATGCTCCCTTTATAGCAAGTATTGCAATAAAAAAATTGGAACCTCCAAAAGAGGTTCCAATTGTATGTTACAAAAGCAATTAATCTACTTCCATACGCATTTATCTTTCCCTCCGAAAGAATTTGCAAATATCAGGCAGGTCTCCTGGCTTAGCTTCAATTTACTCCCTGTACCTTCCCGATTTTAATCAGTGACTGCAAGTATCGACTTGCTTACAGGTTTCATCAGCTTCACAGTAACGGTGGGCTGCAGCGGATTCTAACCGCTTTCCCTTTTCATCCTTTACGGACACCTGATATTAATTATTAATTTTTCTGGGTTGATTATAGCACGTAAATATTAATAAGTCAAAAAATTTCACATTAAGTTCTTTGCTAATAATCCGCCTAATTCACCACAAATTCTGTTCCGCGCTCTGCCAGCACTTCAAGCTCTGTTGCATTAAGATGCATATAGTCTATCCCGTCTTCATTCACAATTTCAAGGTATCCGGTGACACTAAGCCAATCATTGTCCTTGGGGTATTCGCCATCCCAAACAAACTCAAATCCGGCGACTCCATCATTTCCACAGCAGCCCGGACCATTACGGATAACCCCATGTACCGTTTCACCATCTACTTCAACTATAGTATGGAAACCCTCAAGCTTTATTTTTTTACCCATGTAATCATCCGGATTCAGATAGATATCATTTATCTGGGTTATAAACATTTTCTCTTTTATTTCCACAATTTCTTCTTCCAAAGCTTCTTCTACAGCAGCCGGAGCATTTTGTTCCCGGATAGCGGACTCTGCAGGAACACCGTCATTTTTACCGGCACATCCGAACATTACAGATATACTTATAAAGAAGATCAATATAACTTTAATTTTTTTCCTCATACCTATCCCCCTATGACCTTTTTAAAACAAGTCCCAAAGCTGAAAATGCTCCAAAATTTAAAATGTTAACAACAACTATACTTGCACCGGCAGGAAGCGAGAAGGCAAAGGATACAACAATTCCTGCCAGGAAACAGATTATAGAAATTATAGCAGAGCTTGTTACCACACTCTTAAAGCTTTTAAAAACACGCATCGATGTAAGAGCCGGAAAAATTATCAGGCTTGAAATAAGCATGGTACCCATGATCCGCATGCCTACAACTATTGTAATTGCTGTTAATAAGGCAATAAGCATATTATAGTTATCCGCCTTTGTGCCTGTGGCCTTTGCGAAGTTCTCATCAAAGGTAACGGCGAAAATCCGATTGTAGAATATGATAAACAAGGTAAGTACAACTATTGACAGTACAACGCTCATATATACATCACTCTTGCTCATGGCAAGGATGCTGCCGAACATATAGTTGCATACATCAGTATTCATACCGCTGACAATAGAAGTCACAATAATACCGATTGCCAGGGCGCTGCTTGAAATAAGTGCAATTGCCGCATCTCCTTTGATCTTGCTGTTTTCACTTATTCTAAGCAGCAAAAATGCGGCTGCAACTACTACTGGAATCGACACTTGCAAGGGCGCCATGTTCATTGCCATAGCAACTGATAATGCACCAAAGCCTACATGGGAAAGTCCGTCACCTATCATTGAGTAGCGCTTTAGTACAAGGCTGACTCCAAGCAGTGCCGCACAAAGGGAAACCAAGCTTCCAACAATTATTGCCCTTACAATAAATGTATAGGATAAAAGTTCAGTTAACAGCTTAATCATTCTGACTACCTCCTAAAAAGCCTTTGCTGATATTACTGGAAAGATAGTCGGAAGTATTTCCAAAGAACAG
Source organism: Clostridia bacterium BRH_c25 (assembly GCA_001515955.1). The sequence continues at coordinate 12,288 of LOES01000149.1, forward strand.
GGCTTTGGTTCCCATATGCAGAATTTTATCTGAATTTTGCACAGCGCTGCTTACGTCATGTGATACCATTAATATTGTAATATCATTTTCACGGTTAAGCTTTTTAACGAGTGTATAAAATTCAGCTGTTATAATCGGGTCAAGCCCTGTTACAGGCTCATCTAAGACGAGAATTTTGTCTGTGGCGCAAAGAGCCCTTGCAAGTAGGACCCTCTGCTGCTGTCCCCCGGATAAATCACGATAGGACTTTTTCTTGATTTCCTCAATATTAAGCCTTCTCAAGCTTTCGGATACTCGGGTTTTTTCTTTTTTTGAATAAAAAGGATTCATACCCCTGCTGTTCAGACAACCCGAAAGCACTACTTCAAATACACTTGCAGGAAAATCTCTCTGCACAATAGTCTGTTGTGGTAAATATCCTATTTCAGTTTGTTTTACTCCGTTTTCAAATGTTATACTTCCGGATTTATACTTTATCAAGCCTAGAATTGCTTTAATAAGTGTACTTTTCCCCGAACCATTTTCACCAACTATAGCTATATAATCACCGGCAGAAACATCAAAGGCAACATTGTCAATTGCAAGTCTGTTTTCATAGCTGACAGACACATTTTTGCAGGAAATCTGCATCATATTATTTTAGCCCCTCTTTCAAATTTTCTGCATTTTGTTTCATTAGTGACAGATATGTAACTCCATTATTAAATTCATCCTTTGAGACATTATGGCAGGAGTGAAGCAATAGCATTTTTGCGCCTGTTTCATCACTTATTGATTGAGCTACCTTGGGTGTAGTCAACTCCTCGTAGTAAATCACAGGGAACTTTTCTTTCCTTATTTCATCTATAAGCCCTGCAACAACCTTTATGCTGGGTTCTGTTTCAGTAGAGCAGGAATCATATGCAGCCTCATATTCAAGTCCATATTGCTTAGCGAAGTAATAAAATGCAAAACGCCCACCAAAGATGATTTCCTTTCTGCTGCCATTCTCCACAATCTCTTTAAACTCTTTATCCAGATCATCAAGCTTCGCCTTATAATCAATAGCGCTTTTCATATAGTATTCTGCATTAGCAGGATCAATCTCACAAAGTGAGACAGCAATATTATCTACCATTATCTTAGCATTGTTAGGATCTGTCCAAACATGCGGGTCAAATTGGTGGTCGTGGTCATGCTCTTCATGGTCTGCGTCATGCTCGTGCTCCTCTGCTTTTTCCAACGCTATATTTGTAGAAGCATCGAGCACAACAACAGCTTTATTGCTGATTCCGTCAATTATACGCTGTGCCCATGGCTCCATATATTGTCCTGTATAAATGAACAAGTCTGAGGAATTGATTCTTATAATATCCTCAGGGGTAGGCTCATAAGAGTGGCTTTCCACCCCGGCAGGCATGAGCATTATTATATCTGCCTTATCTCCTGCAATCTGGCGTGCAAAATCATATTGAGGGAAAAGAGTTGTAACAATACTGATTTTTTTATTTTCTGCTATAGCACTGTCACTGCCGCTTTGTGCTGTTTCTGTGGAAGAACAGCCCATAACAGTCAATACTAAAAGTACCATAACAATACATAACGCAATTATTTTTTTTAACATTAAAAAATCCTCCTTATACAATGTTTTGATAGAGAGTACTCTCCCTATATAGCACCACATTTTTCACAGGTACCATATAAAACAGTTTTTAAGTTATCCATTTTGAAGCAATGATGATTCAAAATATGGTCTCCCACCTTGTCAAGGTAGGTACATTCAATATGAAACAGCTTACCGCAGTCATTGCATATCAAATGATAGTGCATATGGCAATTATCATTATCAATGTATTGATAGCAAGCACTTAGGCCTTCTACACCACCATATTTTCTCACCTTACCCTCCTTTGCAAGCAAGTCGAGAAAACGGTATACAGTGGCTTTCCCAACCGGATTGCCCGTATTTTTAAGATGATCTACTATACTATCTGCTGTTATATGATCTTTTTTGTTTTTGTGAATAAAGTCGATAATTATTTCCCGCTGTTTTGTGTTATAGTTCCCCCTTACCATAACCAGCCCTCCCTATATATTTCTATCAATTTGAATCTGAGTCTCAATTTCATATTATAGCGAAATAAAACCCCATTGTCAATTATTACCTTAGGTAAATAAATAATTTTGACATCCTCCAAGGCTTATGATATTTTTGTAGCAGCACAAATTCACTTGTGGGAGGAATTATGATAAAGCTTGATAGGAAATTTTATTTAAGAGACACCCTGATTGTAGCAGAAGACTTGCTGGGCAAGCTGCTGGTCCATGAAACAGGGGATCATGGAATGGCCTGCAAAATAGTGGAGACAGAAGCATACATTGGCCCTGAGGATAAGGGCAGCCATTCTTATGGAGGCAGAAAAACCAAAAGAAATGAGGTCATGTATCATATTGGAGGAACCTCATATGTCTACTTAATCTACGGTATGTATCACTGCTTCAATGTGGTCACCGAACAGGCAGATAAGCCATCGGCGGTGTTGGTGAGAGCTGTTGAGCCGGTTGAAGGTGTGGGGCAGAAGCTGAGCTTGTGCAACGGGCCGGGAAAGCTATGCATGGCAATGGGCATAGGAAAGGCTGAAAACGGTCTTGATCTGTGCAGCAGCAAGCTATACCTATGTGACATAAAAAATGAACCCTTCAATATAAAGACCTCTCCAAGAATTAACATAGACTATGCAGGGGAATATGCCCTCAAGCCCTGGAGGTTCTATATTGAAGGGAACAGGTATGTATCGAAAAGATAGGCAATGGGCAATAGATCAGGGTATTCCTATAGGGTGTGGTTACGTGTTACGTGTTACGTGTTTCGAGTTGCGTGTTTTAGGAAGGGCTTCGAAGCTCATAATCAAAAAGGCCGCTGACCATAGTAGCCAGAAGCCTTTATACTACATTATCCGCTTGCAGCCCATATCCTTCATAAAACGGTCTATGAGAGCCGCATAATCTCCTTTTATTACCAGATGGTGGTTCGCTATCGGATTCTTAAGAAAGTAGTTGATATCAGCATCCAGATGCACCTTCAACTGGGTTCTGCACATGTAGTCATCCTCAGGACTATCCACAAGCCGCCCGGATGCCACAAAGTACTTGTCCAACTTAGCACCGCCGCATTTGAACAGGGTCACAGGACCCTCCTCAATCATTCCCTGGATAGAAACTCCTATACGGGATTCAAAGTGATTCCTGATGATATACTTGTCGGTCATACAGGTTGGAATTGTGCAGTGAGCCAATACTATATCATTTTTTTCAAAATCAATATAGGATGGATTTGCCATGAAGGCTTTGCTCCCGGTAAGCATATTCACAAGCAGCATTGAGAACACCCCCTGGCAGTCCCCTTCACAGCCGAATACCACATCTTCATTATTCAGTAGAGACAGTGCAAGGCACCCGGTAGTTCCATGCTTCGGAAGCAGCTCAAAGCACCGCACTGTCATTGCATCAAATCCATATTCCTCGTGCAATGCCTTCAGTGCCAAGTAGACCTTTGCCCCTTCTATTACATCCTTCTCGTTCGGTTCCTTAATCAACGCCGCTCCGCTGATAAAATTATCTGCGATTCTCTTAGCCCTGTCGTTGCTGACCTCCTCTATTTGTTGGCTGAGTTCCTGCATTTCGATATTTTTAAACCTGACTCCCCACTTCTTTTGTGCATCCATATAGTTGACGTCACTTGCAATAAGCCAATCAGACGGAAATCCCACCACTCCTATAGCAGCTTCATTCAAGCTTTTTTTGGCTGTACGGGCTGTATAGCTATACTTTATCTGTGAAACAGTCTCGTCCATATTTCCATGCAATATAATTGAATCATCCCCAAGGGCCTTGATCCATGCCAGTATTTCCATTGATGCGGCAAGGGAATTCTGCATGCTGTCCGTCAATAGGAGCACAGGCTTGGGAAGCTTGTCATATATATTCTTAAAATAATTCTCGACGCCTCCAGAACCAATAAATACAATAGGTAAATCTACGATATCAGTATCTTCAGGATCTATAAAAGAAATATCGAAATTCTTTTTGAGTCCCGAGATGAAATCGTAGTGGGAGTTTTCAACCTTAGTAGCATCATGTAGTGCAGAAAGCAAAGTTATTATGCCTAGCTTCAGCTTCATGATACTCCACCTGCCTTCATAATTATTTTTGAGCCTGCCTTTTATCAGGCGGCTTTTGGCTTTCTTCTCTTGGCAAAAGCAAGTATCCCCCCCATAGCTATTGAAAGGAATGACGCCATAAGCACCCTGTATTCCGGTGCCAGCATGAAGGTAATTGTATGTGCGGGAATCCAGAATATAGGGATAGTCTTTATTACCACAAAGCTGATGAACCCGTGGAAGTCTATTTTACCAACCACTTCTCCCAGCTTAATCTTCATTATCCTTGACAGATTGCCTTCTCCAAGGTCTATAAAGGTATCCGTCACCCTGTGAAAAAGCATAAAGGTGGGCGCAAATGCAAGATTCATAAATGAACTGGTAAAAAAAGCAAATAGCACTTGGTTTATAACTTTATTGGTGCTTGCCGGAAGCAGAGCCTTATTCATGGCACCTGTAACACCTCCGGCAAATATTTCAAATATTATTACAAAAGCCATACCCAGAAGTCCCCATACAAATACCCTATAAGGAAGTCCTACCGGCTTTTTCCATTCACCTGCAACTATTCTGAGTGCCATAAGCTCACCCATTGTAGCCAGGATTGCCACCTTTATAAAACCCATGAGATAAGGATGTGTTTTAGTTGCTGTTATAAACAAGGTGTGAGTGGCCGGATATGATAGAATGAATGCAATTGCAAAAAGGGTTCCAAACCATACAATAAAACATAAATAATTGCGGAAATTACTACTATTTTTCAATACTGAACCTCCTTCATAAATTTAGGCGTAATATCATTATACAAGATAACTCTGTCACTCGCAAACTTCAACATATAAAATACCCTCTATTTTCGATAAACAGTCCATAACCTCCGGTCCTATATCCTCCTTCGCCTTGCTGATCCTGACTTTAATCAGAACAGAGGCTCCCTCCGTCACTTCCATGGAGATATCGCATATCTGCAGATCACATTTACCCAACTCAGTACCAATCTTGCCTATCTGCCCGGGTCTATCGGTGGATTTTATTTTGAGGAGTGTGCTTTTCCTGTTTCCATATATGTGATATTCAAACCTTGAAAAAACCACAAGTGTGATAAGTACAAGTATAGTTGCAAATATCGATCCGGTATAAAAACCCAGACCTACAGCAAGGCCGATGCACGCTACCGACCAAAGGCTGGCAGCTGTTGTCAGACCCTTTACTGTAACCCCTTCCTTCAATATTGTTCCCGCACCAAGAAAACCAATTCCGCTTATTACCTGAGCCCCCATACGTGCCGGATCTATATTGGCATAAGTCTTATATTGTTCATATATAAAAATATTACACAGCATAACCAGTGTAGAACCTATACATACAAGTATATGTGTTCTGAAGCCCGCCGGATGCCCCAATCGTTCCCTTTCAATGCCGATAAGCCCTCCCAGCAGGCAGGCAAGGGTAAGTCTGATAAGCAGCTCCATATTGTCAGGCATTGATCTCCACCTCACTTCAACATATTTCTAATATATTATCCGAATTACTGTTCCTTATGTTGCAATATTCGACTTATTGCTTAAGTATTCCTGTCGTGCAAAATATTAATCCTTGAAATATTATATACTTAGTGGTAAGTTTTTATTGTAAGTACTATATGTTTCGCACTAAATCCATTACATAATTGTTCAATAGTGCGAAACGTTTTCCTTGATGTTATAAATCGCTTCTATTCTATGTAATCTTCTTTGTGCGATTTATATTATAAATATATGAAGACAGGAGCTGGATCAATGAGCAATGAAATAATAGAAAGCTTTCTTATTTCTAATAGTAAAGTTGTACCGGTGTCTGAGGCTGGATTGCTCTCTGCAAATTCCTCCGGAACAATTTATGAAGTAGTAAGGGTACTTTCGGGAGTCCCTCTTTTCCTTGAAAGACACATGGAAAGACTGGAAGCTTCAGCCAAGCTTGTAGGGTGTTCTGTAAGCTCTATAGCCGGCAAGATCGAAAGCAGTATACGTGAGTTGATAAAGGTCAATGGCAGTCCTGAAAAGAATATTAAGATAATAGTATATAATCTGAAAAGCAACACTCCTGATTATATGGCTTATTTCATACATAGCAGCTATCCGTCAGCAGAAGAATATCATAATGGAGTCCATGTCATACTTCTGCAGGAGGAAAGGACCAATCCCAATGCAAAGGTTGTGAATTTGAGGTTCAAGGAGAAAGTATCCGCTGCTATGTCTGATTCCAATGCTTATGAGGCGTTGCTGGTAAACAATGAAAACGAAATAACCGAGGGAAGCCGTTCCAATATATTCTTTGTCAAGGGTGATACCGTTCTTACAGCACCCAAAGGAAATGTATTGATAGGAATAACCCGTGTATGTATCTTCGAACTGTGTAAAGAGCTGGAAATTGAGATAGTGGAACGACCCGTATCTGTTTCAACGCTTGATAACATGGATGGTGTATTCATGACCGGAACCTCACCAAAGCTTCTCCCAATCAGCACAATTGATGATATGCGCTTCTGTTCTGCCGGCAATCATGTAATCAGGGCACTTATGAAGGGTTATGATGATATGCTTGATGATTATATCATCAAGAGTCGCTAGTCACGAGTCGCTAGTCGCTAGATTTAAGCCAGGCGCTGGGGTATTAGTTATGGCTATGAATTTTCAAATTGGAGTTCTTGCTACAGCACTAGAGACTAGTGACTTACTGTTAACGGCACGGCGTTAGCAGTCCTTTCCCTCTGTCATAGAACTCCTGCATCATGTCTTCAGGCACAAACAGCCCCCCTGTAGCCCATGCTATATGTGTGGAGTTTTTCATATTGCCATTAAGCCCGTTGGCATTAATATAAGCCCTTCCTTCACTGCTGCCTTCCAGCCATATTGGTCCCAGAAGTCCCGGAGTTGCCGATGGTTCAATCTTAATGCCCTCCTCATCCTTCATCATGGCAAGCAGCTTGTATAGTTCATTATCATCAACAGTGTATATGCCGCTAAGAAGCTTCTCCACAATCCTGCCTGCAAAGCCGGAAGGCCTTCCAACTGCAAGCCCGTCGGCATCTGTAATATTGTCCATTCCGAAGTCCTGCACTGAAAGCCTTTCATTCTCACCTGTCGCCAGTCCAAGAAGCATACAGGGTGAGTGAGTCGGCTCGACAAAGAACACATGCACATAATCCCCAAACACCTGCTTCAAGCCAAAACATATGCCTCCCGGTGCGCCACCCACCCCGCAAGGTATATATACAAACAATGGATGATCCTTGTCAACCGCTGTTCCAAGACTATCCAACTGCCCCTTCAGGCGAAGCGCTGCCACACTATATCCCAGGAACAGATTTTTAGAATTCTCGTCATCCACGAAGTAGCTGCCGGGATCCTGCTGCGACTGCCTTCTTCCTTCCTCTACAGCCTTGCTGTAATCGGATGAGTATTCTATAACATTGACACCTCTGCTTCTCAGAAGGCTTTTCTTCCATTCCTTCGCATCTGCCGACATGTGTACAGTAACCCTGAAGCCCAGGGCAGAACCCATTATACCTATACTTAATCCCAGATTGCCGGTTGAACCCACAGCCAGCGAGAATTTTCCAAAGAATTCTCTGAAAGCAGGCTCTGCCATTTCAGAATAATTGTCATCCATACTTATCATATTATCCTTAACAGCCAACTCCTCCGCATGCTTAAGCACCTCATAGATGCCTCCCCTTGCTTTAATGGAACCCGCTACAGTCAGATAATTGTCGCATTTAAGCATAAGCCCGCCTTCAAAGGCCTGATTATATACAGCCTGAATACCGCTCTTCATTCCTTTAATATATACTAATTCAGATTCAATCAACCCTTTTTTATCCATTGTTTCGGGAAACAGCCTTTCTATTAGCGGAGCAAATCTTTGAAGTCTTTTTTCCGCATCAGCCATATCCTCAAAGGTTAAAGGAAGTCCGGGAAGTACATTATCAGCGCTGTCCGGGCCATTGTTAACCCAGAAAACAGGTTTATACCCCATAAGCTTCTCAATGACAGGAAACTCCTCAACCCACCGATCAATCTTTTTGCCCAATACCATCTTATCCAAAGAACTTTCCTCCCTTTAATATCTATTGAGCAAGACTCTGTTGTCAGGCAATAGGTCTAAGTATACCCACGCAGCCCTGCTCTAATTCTCGCATCTCGCATCTACATTAATTATAAATTCTTGCCTATAACAGTGTCAAATATTCTGCCGCTACATAAAATGATAATATCACTGCATGTGAGGTGAATTGTTATGCCACTTTCTACCAGAGAATTGTTTGCTCGAATGATAAGGTGTGAGGCCGGTGGCGAAGGTGAAAACGGGATGAAAGCCGTAGCTACTGTGATTATGAATAGAGTCCATGTGCCCAATGGCGAGTATCAAAGATTAGGTCAGGGAGATTTGCGCAAGGTGCTATTTCAGAGAGGACAGTTTGACTGTGCCGCAGAAACTCTGGGAGGACAGATTAATCCGCAGAATATATATAATATACCGGCTGAGCAAATACACTACGACATAGCCGACTGGGCTTTGTCGGGCAACAAGCAGCTGACAGTGGGCTACTGCCTGTGGTATTTTAATCCATTTGCTCCGACATGCATTCAGACTTTCCCCAGAAACGGCTCCGGTACATTTGCAAACAGAATAGGAGAGCACTGCTTCTATAATCCTACAAGACTTTATTATTTTACATAGGAAAAGAACGGAAAGTAAAACCAATTAGAATATCAATGAAAGGAGATTCTTATGTACAGCAATAGTCCATACAATTATAACCAAGCTCCACTGGCAGGTACTGCCCAGTCCCAGTTCAATACTATTGCCGAGGGGGGCACAACCTTTGGTTATCCAATGGCACCCAGCCCTTATGGAACTATGCAGGTTGCTGCACAGCCAATGATGGGAGGGCAAGTTGGAATAGGACAGCAGATACCTCAGATGCCTCCGCAACCAATGCAGGTTCCCGTTACAGGAGCAGCTCCTGTAGACTTTGAAACACTCCCAACAACACCTGTACTTGATATTGGATACACGCAGGGCTACCTGAAGTCACAGATCGGGCAACGGATCAAGGTGGAGTTCCTTATCGGCACCAATATGCTGATAGACCGTGAGGGGACACTTGTTGATGTCGGAATAAGCTACATCATTATAAGGGAAGTTGAAACTGACGACCTGCTGCTTTGCGATATTTACTCAATAAAATTCGTACGCTTCTATTACTGATATCAGAAAGACGAGACCTCAAAGCCTTTTGAGGTCTCTTTCTCATAAAAATACTTGCCAACCTGTCCGGCTGATTATTCTTTATACACATGTCTCCGGAATGCATACAACTTAGCCTCTATACCCGGCATCCCGTTGTGAGTCTTGTCTGCGAAGAAGCTTGCCTGCCCTTGTGCCGTTATATTCACCATCCTTGACGACAATCCGTCCATTTACTATGACATAGCCAAGTCCGTCGTTCTTGCGGAAGGGATGTATAAAATCAGCATTTTCACGCATATTTTCCCAGTCAAGAATACATATATCGGCAGCAAAGCCCTCCTTGAGACAGCCCCGGTTTAAGATACCCGCAGTTTCTGCAGGCAGTCCTGTTGCACGATATATCGCCTTGTGCACAGGCATGATATTATTCTCACGGACAATTCGAAGATGTCGTATAAATGTAGCTGTCCCTCGAGGATGACTACCTCCAACTTGCTCTCTATCCTGATGCTCATTGTGCATCCAGTCGGTTCCGGGCATTACGCAGGGATGAGCTATAATACGCATCATATCCTCCTCGCAAATAAGGAAGAATGCCATATCAACAACACCCCGGTTTAAAATTAACAGATCAATGGCAGCATCAATCTCATCGCAGCCCATGAGTATGGCAACCTCGGCTATAGTTTTTCCGATATACTCCTTGGTTTTGGGTGCTCCGACAATAAGAGAACCCTCAGGGCTTGCAGCCATGAACATGTTTTCATATTCCTCACTATCAATAGATAGAGCTTTTTTTGCCTTTTCACGGAACTCAGGATCATTAAGCCGCTCAACCAATACTTTTATTCCATCAGTCGCATAGCTGGGCGGCAATGAAGAAATAAGGCCGGTAGAACAGGCAAGGAAAGGGTACTGATCAGCCCGGACGCGGGTGCCCCGAGCGTTAGCCTCATCAATCATCTTGAGAGTAACTGCAGATAAGCCTGCGTTTTTCTGATTGCATACCTTATGATGAGAAATGACTGAGGTTATGCCGCAGGTTTCTCCGACGCATATACATTCCTCAACGGCTGAAAGCAGCTTGAAGCTTTCTCCCCGTATATGTGAAACGTAGAAACCGCCATATTCGGCGACAACCTTTGCAAGCTCAATGATTTCATCAGTGTCGCCATAGACACCCGGGGGATAGATGAGCCCGGTTGACAGGCCAAAGCAACCGCATTCCATTCCTTGACGAACCCATTCACACATTTTGCCAAGCTGCTCAGCCGTAGGCTTTTCCGGGCTGTAGCCCATGACATGTTTGCGTATTTCTCCATGAGCTGCTACAAGTCCTACATTTGTACCCAAGCCCTGCTTTTCAAGTCCTGCAAAAACACTCCTGTAATCACGCCATAATTCACGTATATATTCAAGCTGTTCAGATGATATATTTTTAACATCATATCCATATTCGTTAGCTGTGCAATATGGTACCGGCGATGAACCGCATTGACCACACATTTCGGTTGTGATACCCTGCTCAAGTTGGTTATACGCATCACTGCCAAATAGTAAGGAACTGTCTCCATGACTGTGGAAATCAATAAACCCGGGAGTTACAAAAAGTCCCTCGGCATCAATTATCTTCTCAGCGTCTGCATCACCGATAGTGCCAATTTTGGCAATTGTGCCGCCTATAATACCCATATCGGCGGCAAAGGGCTCCTTTTCGCCTGTGCCATCTACGATTTTACCGTTCTTAATGATTAAATCAAATTCCTTCATTTTTTACCTCTTTCCCGATATAATATATGATCTGTATTTATATGCCCAATAAGGGTTCCTTTGTCGCCGCTGCATTTTTATCCGGCAAGTGGACAGGCTACAAAATGTCCTTTCAGGATTTCGCGAAATTCTATATCGCTCTTAGTACATGTGTCAAAGCAATATGGACATCTCTGTGCAAAACGGCAGCCGGGCTTGGGATCAACCGGACTGGTTACTTCCCCGCGGATAACCTGTATTTTCTTGTTGCGCATTGAAATATCGGGAATAGGTATAGCCGCGAGAAGCGCTTTGGTATATGGATGCTGCGGATTGCGGAACAGCTCTCTGGAATCAGCCTTTTCAACGCATTGCCCCAGATACATAACCATGATTTCATCAGATATATGCTTGACGACGGAAAGATCATGGGTGATAAACATATATGTAAGACCCATGCTTTCCTGAAGGTCCATCAGGAGGTTCAGTATTTGTGCCTGAATGGAAACATCAAGGGCCGAAACCGGCTCATCGCAAACAATGAATTTAGGATCAAGAGCCAGAGCCCGAGCTATTCCTATGCGCTGTCTTCTTCCACCGTCGAGTTCATGAGGATATGCATTATAAAGTCTTTCAGCAAGACCTACCGTTTCCATCAGAAAGTCTATCCTCTTAAGTAAATCATTTTTATTCTCATAAGTTTTATTGACAATCATAGGCTCTGCAATGATATCAGAAACTGTCAAGCGGGGATTTATGCTTGAATAAGGATCCTGAAAAATAATCTGCATATCCTTACGCACAGCCCGCATGCTTTCTTTACTATACTTTGAAATATCGTCACCGTTGAAGAAAATTTCTCCGCTGGTAGGCTCCAGGAGTCTGAGTATGGTTCTTCCCAAGGTACTTTTTCCGCAGCCCGACTCACCGACGATGCCCATGGTTTTGCCCCCATCAATTTTCAGCGATATGTTATCGACTGCATGTAAAAGAGATTTTTTTACCTTGAAGTATTTTTTAAGATTTTTTACTTCAATTACAGGGATTTGATTAGTTTGTGTCAACATACTCCGGCCTCCTTCTAAGATATCCCGTCTGTAAAGAGATGGCAGACGATGCTGTGTGTTCCTTCAACATATTCACCTGGTTGCTTTTCTTTGCAGATATTCATACATCTTGGACATCTTGGTGAAAACTTACAGCCCTTGGGGAGGTTTGTAGGATCAGGAATAAGTCCTTCGATAGCGGTAAGTCTGTCAGTTTCAACAGTAAGGTTGGGGATTGAGCCAAAAAGTCCCTTCGTGTACGGATGTCTTTTATTGGATATAAAAATATCTTCAGCAGTTCCACATTCAATTATCTCACCTGCATACATAACGGCAACCTTATCGCAGATCTGTGCGACAATTCCCAGATCATGCGTGATCATGACCATAGCCATCCCAAGCTTTTCCCTTAATTCACCCATCATAGCAAGAACCTGTGCTTGAATGGTAACATCAAGGGCGGTGGTAGGCTCATCTGCAATAAGTAATTCGGGTTGGCAAGCAAGGGCAATGGCTATAACCACCCGCTGCTTCATTCCACCGGAAAACTGGTGAGGATACTCATTTTTGCGAGTTGCCGGTATGCCTACTAATTCAAGGGTTTCCTCCACCTTTTTATCAATCAATAATTTGGATTTATTATCTTTGTTGTGATAGATAAGTGCCTCGGCAATTTGTTCTCCAACTGTAAGTATAGGATTAAGAGAGGTCATAGGGTCCTGAAATATCATAGATATCCTTGCCCCACGAACTGTTTCGCGCATTTCAACCTCGGGTATGTCAAGCAGGTTCCTGCCAACAAAATCAATGCTTCCGCCGGCTATCTTCCCTATTCTGTCCGGCAGTAAACGCATGATTGCCAGTGCAGTGGTTGTTTTACCGGCTCCTGTCTCCCCGACAATTCCAATGGTTTCTCCTCTATTCAAGGTAAGGTTGATTTTATTTACCGCATACACAGTTTCGGTATCAGTCTCGTAAACCACTTCCAGATCCTTTATTTCGAGCAGTTTTTCACTCATACTTTCAACTACTCCTTTCCAGTAAATTTGGTATAATATATATCAACTTCCTGATTAATTGCAAATTCAACTGTACTATATTATTAGCTCCTAAGCTTAGGATCAAGAGCGTCACGCAAGCCGTCACCAAGAAGATTGAAGGAAAGTGCTGTGAGAATAATGGATACACCAGGGAAAATAAGCAGATACGGCGCAATCCTCATATACTCTCTGGCCTCTGAAAGCATAGTGCCCCACTCCGGTGTAGGCGGCTGAACACCCATTCCTATAAAGCTCAGTCCCGATGCCTGCAAAATCATGCTGGCTATACTGGATGTTGTCTGTACGATGATAGGGCCAATTGCATTAGGAAGAATGTGCTTAAAGATAATTCTAGGGTCCCGCGTTCCACAGGCATGTGCTGCCTCGATAAAGTCCATTTCAACAACGGTGAGAACAACAGAACGAATAAGCCGGACAAAGCCCGGAATACTGGAAATGGAAATGGCAATAAGCAGATTGATCATACCGGGACCTAGGGCAGCAACGATTGTAAGTGCAAGAAGAGTACCTGGTATTGCTGTAAGCATGTCCATAAGACGCATGATAGTATTGTCAATTCTGCCGCCGTAAAAGGCAGCACAAGCGCCGAGAATGCCACCAAACAAAAGTGAAATACCCGCTGTGACAAAGCCTATTGTGAGAGAAATTCTCGCTCCGTAAAGTACCCGGGCAAATAAGTCCCGTCCATATGCATCCGTTCCGAAAATATGTTCGGCCGTCGGACCTGTAAGTCTTATGGCTGCTTTTTGCGTCGTAACATTTGACTCTGGTGATATAACATTTGCGAAGATTGCTGCTGTTCCGAATATTATCAGAATAACAAGGCCGATCATGGCACCTTTGTTCTTCCGCATTCTTCTCCAAACCTCTTTTAACATGCTCTTTTTTTTGGTTCTGAGCTTTATGTTATGATCGCTGACCCTTATATCTGTATTCATTTTTATACCTCCGTTATCGGGAATATTTTGCTTTAATACGGGGATCGATAAATGCATAAAGCAAATCTACAGCCAGCATGATCAAGCTGAACAAGGCAGCAAGGAAAACTGTGCTTGCAAGCACAATGGGAGTGTCCTTCTGGCGTATACCCTGTACGATAAGAGTGCCAAGCCCGGGCATTGAAAAAACCGTTTCAGTTATAACAGCACCGCCAAGCAGGCCTCCAAAGGATGTTGCTGTAGTCGTAATAATCGGAAGCAGTGCATTTTTTAAAGCATGCTTGATGATAACTATATTCTGAGGAACGCCCTTTGCCTTTGCAGTTCTTATATATTCCTGACGGATCGTTTCCAGCATGGTCGAGCGTGTCATGCGAAGCTGGCTGCCGGCATAGGGGAGCCCCAAGGTTATCATTGGCAGAATATAGTTTTTCCAGCTTTGAATTCCGCTGGACGGAAACCAACCGAGCTTTAGAGCAAATATAAAAATAAGCATCATTCCTAACCAGAAGGGCGGGATAGCTGCCAAAAGCATAGCGGTAACACGGGAAGAATTGTCTATTGCCGAATACTGCTTTACAGCAGAAATAACGCCAAGGGGTATGCCGATCAGTGTCGCAGCAAAAATACCGTTAAAGGCAATTTTTATACTGGTAGGTACCCGGACAATTACATCTTTAAAAACCGGCTTGCCCGTCCGGTAGGAGGTGCCGAAATCAAGCTCGAAAATGGCTTTATAGAGATAGTCCGCAAATCTCGTCAAAAACGGGCGGTCATTTCCAAGCTCATGATTAAGCTGATCAACCGCTTCTTGCGGAGCAGACTCGCCAAGAATTATTCTTGCAGGATCCCCGGGAGTAAGAGCCATAATTGTGAAGATAATAAAAATTACTCCTAATAGAACTGGTATTAGCAGCAGTAACCGTTTCAAGACATATCTTACCATAAACACCCTCCTCATTTTTTAAAACTTTACTATGAATGTCAGAATATCACAGTAATGCTCATAAAAGCAACAATTCATCATGGAGCTTAATAATATTGCGGAGTTCGGAATAACCGGAACTCCGCAATGATATGCTTTGGAATTAACTGCAGATAATATTGTTAATTCCAACTCCATTCATAGATGTACCATGGGCGCCCGGATGACAAGTGAGGAACTGCATTGAGCTCTTTGTTCCAAACATATGGAATCTGCTTATGGAAGATAGGGATAAGGGGGGCCTCTTCAGTTATAATGGAGATAACCTCTCTGTAGTATTCCTTTCTCTTTGCATTGTCAAGGGTGGAATCGGCTATTGCAAACAACTCATCCACTCTCTTGTTGCTGTAAAATGACATATTGCCGGAGCCTATTCCACTTTCTGTGTAGTATCTGCTGTTATAAGCAAAGTCATTTGTATAACCGCCGCCCATGCTGCTAATAGTGTAATTGCCGGCACTTGCATCGGAAACAGTTGTTTCAGACTTCTGAAGCTCCAGTTTACAGCCAATATCGGCAAGACTCTGCTGAAAAATCTGAGCGATTTTCTCATGGTAGCCGGGAAGCAGCGTCATTATTCCCAGATCCAGCCCGTTGGGATAACCTGCCTCCGCAAGCAGTTCCTTGGCTTTTTCCAGATCATATGTATAATCAACCGCGTCTGAGAAATCAACACCAAATGAATTTTCAGCAGCTAACAGCTTTGAAGGAACTGCAAGGCCTTCATAAGCAACGGAAATCATCGTCTCCTTGTCGGCAGCATAATTCAAGGCTTGGCGAACAAGTATGCTGTCAAAGGGTGCCTTTGTGTTGTTAAGCAGAATATATGCGGTATGGAGTGTGGGACAGAGCTTTGTGTTGAATTTTCCGGATGCCTCAAGGCCTGCAAATGAGGACGGATTGTAGCACATAGCAAAATCAAGCTCGCCGGCCTCGAAGGAGACCATTGCTGTGGTAGCTTCTGTGATAACCTTGAAGGTGACATCCTTGATTGAAGCAGGGCCCAGGCGATAGTCATCAAATCTGGTCATTTTTGTCTCTGTGTTCATATCAAAGGAAACCAGCTTATATGGGCCTGTACCGCAAGCCTGCTCACGAATAAGCTCGCCATTTTCATTGCAGAACTTTTCGTTAACAATCATAACCTCGGCAGTATTGGCAAGGAATGATGCATACACATACTTAAGCTTTATATTTATTGTATAATCATCAACCGCTTCAATATTGTCAATCATATTTGTATAGCTAATCATGTTGGCATTTTTCATGGCTTTGTTATAGCTATATACTACGTCTGATGCTTTAAGCTCCTCACCGTTATGAAACTTGACTCCCTCTTCAAGCTTCAAGGTATAGGTCAAGCCATCATCACTGGCGGACCATTCCTTGGCGAGAGCAGGATTCACATTACCAGCGTCATCAATAATGGTAAGTGACTCAAACATCTGGTTGAAAAGGTACATATCCACATATGCACCGGAGTCGTGCGGGTCAAGTGTCTTCCAGACCCCTTCACAGTAGACAATTACATCCTCACGTTTGGTTGAGTCCGACCCGGTAGGATCGGTTGCTGCTGTGCTGCTGCTCTGGCAGCCTGTAATAAGCACTGAAAATATCATGATGACGGTCAAAAGCAAGGCTAATCTTTTCATCTTTCTTCCTCCTTAATATTTGGTTGGTGTTAATCTATTTAACTTTAATAGATTGCAAGACAACACTTAACCCTCCATTTTTATATAAAACTCAAGGACAGCTATGGTACTTAGCTTCTTCTCATAACCTTCCCCGGGGTTTTGCCGGTAAACTTACTTTCTTTAATCACTATTTGTCCATTGACGATTACATGGTTTATTCCGACCGGATCTTTAAACGGGTCCTCAAAGCTTGCCCCATCAATAATAATGTCAGGGTTGAACAAAACAAGATCCGCATCCATGCCTTCCCTTATCAGCCCCTTATATTGCATATTAAACCGGGCTGCAGGGAATGAAGTCATTTTCCTTACTGCATCTTCCAGTGTTAATGTCCCTTCCTCACGTACATACTTGCCAAGCACTCTTGGAAATGTCCCGTTTGTACGGGGATGGCACTTTGCTCCGGGGGCTACAGGGATGGAATCCGAACCTATCATAACCAATGGGTTCTTCATAACATCCTTTATATCATCTTCAGACATCATGAAGTAGCAGGCATTATCCGAACCATTATTTAAAACAATAATATCAAGGGCCGCCTCTATTGGATCTTTTCCTGTCATTGCTCCGATTTCTTCAAGGTTTTTCCCCTCATACTCAGGGGTAGCAGGAGTATAAACAACAAGTATACCCTTTGGACCTCCGCTCTGGTGTAAATAATTCTCCCAATCGCCTTCATTTTTAACATCCTTGATTACTTTTTCTCTTAAAACAGGGTCCTGCAGTCTTTTCACCACTTTTGCAATTCCACCCTCTTGAATCCAAGGAGGAAGTATTGCTCTTAAAGTAGTACTTGCTGCGTAATACGGATATTGATCTATTGTCATATCCACGCCTCGTCTTCTTGCTTCTTCTACAAGCTTGACAGTATCGTTGACAAGCCCCCAATTTTTTTTACCGCAAACCTTATGATGGTGTATCTGACATGCTATACCGGCCTTTTCTGCGACATTGATCAGTTCTTCAACAGCTTTTACTACATTATCAGATTCGTTGCGTATATGAGAAAGATATATACCGTTATACTCTCGAAGAGCCTTGGCTGCTTCAACAAGCTCCTCCGGTTCCGAGTACACTCCCGGGGGATATATAAGCCCGCTGCTCATCCCAAATGCGCCCTGGGCCATTGCATCCTTTACCAGTTGCCTCATTTCTTCAATCTCTTCTTTTCCGGGCTTGCGAGGATCAAATCCCATAACATTCAGCCTTATTGTCCCCTGCCCTACAAAAGCCCCAATATTAGTTCCCAATTGGAGCTTTTCCAAGGCATCCAAATAATCACCAAAGGACTGCCAATTATAATCAGGATTTGCACCCGCTTTTATAAATCCCGCGTATTTATCCAGCATTTCTGCTTTTTCAGTTTTTATAGGCGCCGCACTAAGGCCACATGGACCTATCATCTGAGTAGTTACACCCTGCTTCAGTTTGGAGACCATAATTGAATCTCTAAAAAGAAGGAAGTCGGAATGACAATGGCAGTCAATGAAACCCGGGGATAAAACCTGTCCATTTGCATCAATTGTTTCTGTACTATTCACATCTGCCGGCAGTTTGCCGACATAATCAATTTTACCGTTTTTTACTCCAATATCTCCCCGAAACCAGGGACTGCCGGTTCCATCTACTATCTTTGAATTCCTTATGACTAAATCATAAAGTGCCAAAAAATACACCCTCTTGCATAATTATTTTTTTGTCGATAAAGATATTGAACGCATTTAAGATATTACATCGGGTATAGTGCGAATTCAATAACAATCAAGGAAACATTTCGCGAAATTTGAATTAAAAATGTAAAATGTTTTTCGCGAAATATATAGAACCCTTTCGCGAAATCGTACATTGAGTGTAAGTATTGCCAGTCATCCAAACACCTAGGTTTAAAACTATAATATCACTATCATTCAAGTTTAGCTTTGTACCCCGAATACAAAAATAATGGTTGAGTACTGTACTACTCAACCATTTCCATTAACTTCAGAGATATATCAATATTCAATTTTTGCTCGAAGTCTTTAAAATCAGCATCCATTATATTTTTTATTATACCGAACCTGTATTTTATAGTGTTATAATGTACATACATTTCTTTTGAGGCTGCCTTGAGATTCCAATTGTTTCGCACTATGTACCGTAGTGTCTCCAATAGATTCATGCTGTTTTTATTATCATAATCAATAAGCTTTTGCAAATAGGATAAATAAAACTCTTTTGCCTCATTACTTTTATATATTAATGATAATAGTTTTTGTATACCCAGTTCATCATAGAAAACCACTTTATTCCCTTTATATGTAATCCTGCCCAGATCCACTGCTTTTTGAGCACATCCATAGCTTTTATATGCATTCATTACCGATGATTCATAATTTCCGATACCTATTGTCACTGTAAAACTATTCATATTTAATATATTGATCCTTATTTCTTCACATATCCTTCTTAACTGGCAGAAATAATCAGCTTTATATTTATTTGACAGCTTTATCAGAAGGACAAGCTTGTCATTAAACATAGTATACACTACCTGGTTAAAATACTTTTCCAATACTTTTATAGCCGTATTGAATATTTTGAGCTTCGTACTTTCAAGTGTGTCATTCAGTACTTTATCATCCACCTTTAAATATTGTATTTTAAAATTATCTATATCCACTATGATCGATACCAGGCCTGTGCTCAAATCCCAACCGTAAAGCTTTGACCTGTTCTTTACTTCTTCTATCGTCCGTATGTTATTTACAACCAAGTCCCTTACAAATTCACTCCTGTATCCTGCTTCAATTTTCTTGTAAGATATCCTCTTCTGTATTTCAAGCTTCAATATAGTACTGGCATTCTCAATGGCGATTTCATCATATTCAGCTATATGATCTTCTATCTCCGTTTCATTTGAAGTAATGATATACCCATAATTTTTTTTATCAATATACAGCGGATAATGAGTGTATTCCAATAATATTTCATCTAGCCTGAGGGAGTTGATATCATTTGAAAACCTCTCAGAATTTGC
Source organism: Clostridia bacterium BRH_c25 (assembly GCA_001515955.1). The sequence goes on from LOES01000149.1 coordinate 32,151, forward strand.
ATTGATATACATTCTCTCATCACATGTGTCATAAAAAGCAACATTATATTTTAATATATCTCTTAACGTGTCAATTATTTGTTGAATACCGCCTCCATCAATAACAAGCTGAGTGAATGCTTTATGTATATTCACAGAATGCTGAAGCCTTTTGGACTGCTCATTAACTATAGCGGACAGTATTGGGTTTATAATATCTATGAATGTAAAATCCATAGGTATTTGTATTATCGGAAAGGCCAGTCTATCCGCTCTTTCAATTACATCATTTGGCAGTATGTCAATAAATCTGTTTAGTTTTATACCAAAGGCTGAAGCACCTGAGCTTTCGATCTTTTCTATCAGGTCTCCGAGTCTGTCAAGCTCATCTTTAACGCAATAACCTGTTGTAATGAAGAATTCGCCGCCTTTCAACCATTTATACATATCGGGTGCTTCCATTACGCTAACAGATGTAATCTCTCTTTGTAAACCGGTATGTCCTGCGATAACTTTCAGTTCAGCAAATTTCCCGATTTTTAGCATACTTTCAATTGTAATTGACATACAACCACCCTTTCAATTTCAATCCTTAGGGAATGATGTAACCGATGCCGTCGACTATATCAATGTCTGCCCCATAATCTGCGGAGCACTCCTTATACTTATCCAGAACAGACTCAGCAGCTTGTCCCTGTGCAATGACCGGCCTGCAAGCCTCTATCCTGATCGGGATTATCCTGGTCTCCTTCCAGCCGCCCCTATCAACAGTTATATCAATTATGACCGATTCATCGGTTCCCCCGGGCAGCTGCCTGTCGAATACAAAGTTGCCCAGGCTGTAGAATATGAGCTTTCCTTTGTATTCTTCCACACTTTGAAGTACATGGGGATGGTGTCCGATTACAAGATCCGCACCATTTTCTATAGCGGTATGAGCCATTTCCCTCTGCCTGTCGCCGGGATAGCGGTCAAATTCCTTACCCCAATGGAAGGACACCACCAGAAAATCACATTGCTCCCGGGCTGCCTTTGCTTCTTCTCCTAGAGACTTCATATCCGCCCGTGCAACATCAGCTTTATCCTCGTCATACATATAACCTTCAGGGGGGAAATCACTATAGCCCAGAAAACCTATCCTTGTCTTTCCCTTTTCAATAAAAACCGGCTTGCGGGCTTCACTTCTGCTCATCCCCGCTCCCACTGTCTTGATACCGTAGCTTTCCAGAACCTTGATAGTATCCGTAAGCCCCTCCCTGCCCTGATCCATTGTGTGATTGTTTGCCAGGCTCAGAAGATCAAAGCCTGCACCCTTCAGCGCAGCCACGTTCAGCTCGCTCCCCCTGAATATCAAATCAGGCCTCTTAAGAACGGGATTTTCATTGTCTGTCAATGGGCATTCCAGGTTGG
>LOES01000150.1 GCA_001515955.1 Clostridia bacterium BRH_c25
CATAAACAGTCTTTAGGTGATCTGAAATATCCCTTGTTGTCATTCCTTTGGCATACATAGACAGTACCTGATCCTCGATGTTAGAGATGTCAGTCTGGTTCTTCTTTACAATCTGTGGTTCAAACTCCCCTTTGCGGTCACGAGGAATGTCTAAACCAATCTCACCCATTGAAGAGACGACATTCTTCTTACTATAGCCGTTCCTGCTATTATTGGTGTTCTTGTTGGAGTAATCATATTTGGAATAACCCAATTCATCCTCCATCTCACCTTCCAGCATTCCCTGAAGAGTATCTCCTAGCAAATCTTTGAGCATTTCCTGAACATCCTGTGCGGTTTCTGGTCTGTAGTGCTCAAGTAATCCACTGATGAACGCCTTGCGTTCTGGAGTAAGCTTTCTTTGTCTTGCCATAAAAATATCCTCCTGAATTAATATTTATCTTAACATTAATCCAAGAGGATTCTCCACCGGTTTACACAAAATATTTTACACTACCTAAAAAATCAGCTCCACATCAAACGTGTGGAACTGATTTTTTTAATAAAAACCTTCTTTTGCGATTTTCTTTATGTAGTTATAATATTTCCTGATCAGCTTCTTAAACTCCTGGTCTGACAACTCATTGAATCTTGCCACCCCGTCTTCATAAAGATCCTCATAAATCAGGTCACAGTAATCATCATCTTCCTTATGCATTTGCTTGTAACGCTTTTCCAGATGATATTCAAAATCCATACTGTAAGATATCCCATCAATCTTCCCATCAAGGAATTCCTTTGTCATCTCCATCATAAAATCAATATTAGGCAGTTTCACTTTGCAGCTCTCCTTTTTCGGCTTCGCTAAATCCGGTTTTTTGTATTTTGAATGTAAGTTGCATTTTTTCAGACCAAGGCAGATATTCGTCCAGTACCGAACAGTCTTTTGCTAAATCAAGATTAGGCAACTCACGGAATACGTGTTCCAGATATTTATAAGGATCAAGATTATTAGCGGTCGCTGTATTCATTACACTGAACACAGTAGCTGTTGCAACCGCACCATCCACTGAATCCGAAAACAAGGAGTTCTTTCTTGTAAGAGCCACGGGTTTCACGGCTATCTCGCTCAAATTATTTGATAAGGGAATCCTTCCATCAAGGAACCTTAAGGAACCTTGGGTGCCAGGCACGACGTTTAGACGGTTATTGAATTATAAATAGCCTTCTGGTATTATGTAAGTAACATAGTATCAGGAGGTTATTTTTATGGGGAGGCCGTGGAGGGAAGAATATAAGGGTGGAATTTATCACGTAATTGCACGAGGTAACAATAAAGAGTATATATTCAAGGAAAGCATTGATAAAGGATATTTCATCAAGCAGCTGAAGGAGACGATAGAAGGAATGAACTACCGTATATTCGGATATGTCTTGATGGACAATCACTATCACATGCTGATACAGACAATGGATAAGAAGCTTCAGGAGATAATGCATCAGATCAACAACAAATACAGCAAGTATTTCAATGGAAAATATAAGAGAGTAGGGCATGTATTCCAGGGCAGATATAAAGCGACGCTGGTGCAGGATGAGAGATATCTTATATGGGTATTGAGGTACATACATCAAAATCCGGTACAAGCGGGTATATGCCAGACTGTCAGCGAATACACGTGGAGCAGTGATAGCTTTTACAGAAAGGGAATCAAAGGTTTTGTAAATGTGGATATAGTGCTTAGTATGCTGGATGCTGATAGAAATGAGGCAGAGAAAAAATATAAGAAGCTAATGTCTGAAATAGAGGAAAAGGACTATGCAGAAGAGAAAACAATCGGGGATGAAGCATACCAGCTTATGTGTTTAAGCAGGAGAAAATCAGAGGACAGAAAGCGATTGGATGAACTACTAATAGAAACAGGAATTAGTGATGAAGATTATACCTTGGTAAAATCGGGATCGAGGAAAAGAGGGCTGACAAAATATAAGCTGGAATATGCCAGAGCAGCGGCAGCTTTGAAATACACATATAAGGAAATTGCGCATAACATAAACATAACAGAAAGTTCGATAAAAGATATGATTTATAAAAACGAAGGAGCAAATGAATAACCGTCTAAACGTCGTGCCTGGCACTTATTCACTAAGCTCGCTCCATTCTTCATACAACAAATCAAGCCCGTTTTTCAGCTTTACTTGCTCATCATGAAGCTCCTCGCATCTCACATGGTCTGTGAACACTTCAGGAGTTTCCAGCAAAGAAGCTATTGCTTTAATCCGTTCCTCAGACTGTGCGATCTCCATTTCAACTGTCTCGAGCCTTTTCTGCTGTCTTCGGAGGTTGGATTTTTCTTCCTTTTGCTTCAGCCAATCATTTTTATTGGGGGTGGCTGCATCGGAATCCTCAATCTGCTGGTCCTCTGCGCTGCTCTCCAGCTTGCTCCTCTTATAGACATAATAGGAGTAGTTGCCGTTGTATTGCATGCAGATATCCTGCTTAAGCTCTATAATTTTTGTAGCCACCTTGTTCAGGAAATACCTGTCATGGGAAACCAGCAGTATTGTACCCGGATAGTTGGCCAAAGCACTTTCCAGAACTTCCTTGGATAATATATCCAAGTGGTTGGTAGGCTCATCCATAAGAAGGAAGTTTGATTTGGAGAGCATGAGCTTTAAAAGGGCTATCCTGCTTCTCTCACCGCCGCTGAGCTTGCTGATTTCCTTGAATATATCCTCTCCCGGGAACAAGAATGAGGCCAACTTGGTACGAAGCTCAGTCTGATTCAACTGAGGGTATTCATCCCATATTTCATCAATTACAGTATTGTTGTAATTCAAGCTTTCCTGCTCCTGATCGTAGTAACCGATAATAACATTTGTTCCAAGCCGTACATGACCGGAATCAGCTTCTGATGTGCCGGCAATTATCTTAAGCATTGTAGTTTTGCCGATTCCGTTGGGCCCCAACAATGCGACCTTTTCCCCGCGTTTAACCTCAAAGCTGGCATCCGAAAAAAGCTGTTTATCAAAAGCCTTGGATAGGTTTTCTACAGTCAGAACATCATTTCCGCTCCTGATTCCGGGCTCAAACCTGATGCCTATATTCTTTGGGAGTGCATCGGGCTTGTCGATTCTTTCAATACGGTCAAGAGCTTTCTCTCTGCTTTCAGCCTGCTTTATGCTTTTTTCCCTGTTATATTGCCTGAATCTGGCTATTATTGCTTCTTGCCGGGTAATTTCCTTTTGCTGCTCAGCATAATCCTTTAACTGGATTTCTCTCTGCTGCTGCTTCTTTTCTATATATTTTGAGTAATTGCCGTTATATTCCCTGAGAGTTCTGTTTTCAATCTCAAAGGTTCTGTTGGTAACCATATCAAGGAAGTAGCGGTCGTGAGATACAATAAGTGCCGAGCATCTAAGGTTTTTGAGGTATTCCTCCAGCCACTCCACAGACTGTATATCCAAATAATTGGTTGGTTCATCCAGAAGCAGGATATTAAAATTTTGCAGAAGAACCTTTCCCAAAGCAACTCTTGTCTTCTGGCCTCCACTGAGAATGGAAACCGGTTTGTCATAATCATCAACCGAAAAGCCAAGGCCTTTAAGCACACCCTTTATTTGGCTTTTGTAGCCAAAACCGTTGCTGCTCTTATATTCCTCCTGTAAATTTGCATATATTCCAAGCAGCGGCTCCACAGCTCCATTATCTTTAGAATTACCCAGGCTGCTGATTTTTAGCTCCAAGTCCTGAATAGCCTTTTCCATTTGAATAAGATGGGTAAAAACGGTCATCATCTCATCCCATATCGTATTAGATGATTCATAGCTGAAATCCTGGGACATGTAGCCTATTCTAATATTTTTACTGATGAATATATCCCCTTCATCCCGGTCAAGATCTCCTGTGATCATCTTGAAAAGGGTTGACTTTCCTGCTCCATTGACACCCACAATCCCTACCTTGTCATTTTCCTGCACAGTGAAGGTAACACCCTCAAGGATCACATCTATCCCATAACTTTTTTTTATATCCTTACCTGAAAGTATTATCATAAATACGTCCTCCGTAATAAAAACATCGTATACAGCATTGGAATTATTAATCGTACAACACATATTTTATCAGAGTTCAATGGGGTTTGTACATAGTACTAAAAATAACAAAGATATGTAATTTCTTGACAATGTCTATAGTATATAATAAAATTAATTTACTAAACTATGAATGCAAAGGGAACAGGTTATGTTAATATATTAACAATAACCGGGATCACAATTGTTCCAAATCGGATATTTGGACAAATTTCAATAGTTAGGAGTAGATAAGATGGAAAGATTCAGCAACATATCTATGGCGGTAGTTAGAAGACTTCCTAAATATCACAGGTATTTGGGTGATTTATTGTACAATGATATAAGGCGGGTATCATCTCAAGAGCTTAGCCGTATCACAGGCTTTACGGCATCTCAGATAAGACAGGATCTGAATTGCTTTGGAGGCTTCGGGCAGCAGGGATATGGCTATAATGTGGATGAGCTTCATAGGGAGATCGGTAAGATACTTGGCCTGGACAGGACCTATAAGACTATTATCATTGGCGCAGGTAACGTGGGAAGAGCTATAGCCAACTATACTTTCTTTGAAGAAAGCGGCTTCAAGCTATGTGGAATGTTTGACAATAGTTCAAAAAAAATAGGCGACACAGTAAAAGATCTCAAGGTATTGCCAATTGAGGATATTGAAGAATTCATTAAAGAAAACAGTATAGAAATTGGTATTCTATGCACACCCAAGGATGGCGCACAGAAGATTGCTGAAATATTAATGAAGTGTGGTATAAAGGGGATATGGAATTTTGCCCCTGTCGACCTTAAGCTGGACAGCAACGTCATTATAGAAAATGTTCACTTGAGTGAAAGCTTATTTACTATATCATATCTGCTCAAGGAGCAAGATGAGATGAAAAGGAAGAAAAAGTAGGAATTGCTTTGGAAAGGTTTTCCCGGAAAAGGGAAATTAGTAAAGAGACGTCATGTGATGATCATGCGTCTCTTTACTAATTTCTGTTGCGCGTTACGCGTTTCGAGTTGCGCGATTCAAGAAATTTCTTCGAAGCCTTGACTGGATTCCCGAATCTCGCATCTCGTATCTTATTCATTTTCCTGTTTCAAATCCTTAGAAATATGATAGAATATATCGTATATAGTTATATTACAGTCATTGGGGGTATAGCCGTGAAGGTTTACGCACTTATTGGGCAAAGCGGCACCGGGAAGAGCTACAAGGCTTTTATGGTTGCAAAAGACAGGGATATAGGATATATAATTGATGATGGGCTTTTAATAGGCGGTACGAGAGTTTTGGCAGGTCAGTCGGCGAAGAGGGAAAACACTCGTATAGCATCGGTCAGAAGAGCACTTTTTCATGATCCCGAGCATAGGGAGAAGGTCAAGAATGCATTGGAGGAGCTTAAGCCGGAAAAGCTTCTTGTTATAGGCACCTCCCTCAAAATGGTGCAGGAAATCAGTCAAGCCCTTGGATTTTCAGAATTTCATGAGATACTGCATATTGAAGATGTTTCGACAGAAAAGGAAATAGAGCTGGCCAGAAAATCACGCAGCGAGGATGGTAAGCATGTCATACCGGTGCCTACCTTTGAAGTCAAAAAGGATTTTTCCGGTTATTTTATAGATTCTCTTAAGATATTCAGTAAAAAGGATCGTTTTTCGGACATAGTTGAAAAGACCATTATAAGGCCGACCTTCAGCTACCTGGGGAAGTATGAGCTTTCGAAAGCTGCTCTTGTGCAGATTATAGGCATTTGTGTATCAAAGGTGGAGCGGATAAACAAGATTATGAGGGTCAGGATAGAGAACAGGCCTGATGGAGTAATTATTGACCTTGATTTATCAATTAAGCTGATTACAAGGATTGACCTTATGGTAGTAGATCTTCAGAAAAAGCTGGTGGAAGAAATAGAATACATGACGGGTCTGAATGTATTAAGCATAAATGTGACAGTAAAGACTATAACGACGTGATAAAGATTGGGTATTCCTGTTGGGACGGTTGCGCGTTACGAGTTGCGGGTGTTCGGGACAGTGCTTCGAAGCCCAGTTTTTGTATGCGCGAAACACGAAACGCGAAACCCGTAACCAAATGAAATTTTATTCGAAGGAGTATCTATATGAAGATTACAGAAGTCGAGAACGGATTAATACTTGAAGATTTAACGGCTTTTGATGCCAGGCATATATTTGAATGCGGTCAATGCTTCCGTTGGGCAAAGGAAGAAGACGGAAGCTATACCGGAATTGCCTTTGGCAGAGTACTCAATGTCAGGTCTGATTATGACAAGGGAATGGTGATGCTGGACAATACCAGCCTTAAGGAATTTCAGGACATATGGTTTGAATATTTCGACCTTGGAAGGGATTATGGGGTTATAAAAGAAACACTTTCCAGGGACCCTGTTCTTGATATGGCTATTAAGTATGGAAGGGGTATCAGGATACTTAAGCAGGAGCCCTGGGAGCTTTTGATATCTTATATTATGTCAGCCAATAACAGTATACCGATGATAGCAAGAAGCATAGGCCTGCTGTCTGAAATGTATGGCAGCCAGGTTCACTACAAGGGAAAAGCATATTATACCTTCCCAACCCCCGAAGAGCTTTATTCGGCTGGTATAGAGGGGATATCCCTATGCAGAGCGGGGTTCAGATGCAAATACATATTGCAGGCTGCAGCAATGGTCAACGCAGGGGAAACAAGGCTGGAGGAGATTGCTGCTCTAGGCATTGATAATGCAAGGAAAGAGCTTATGAAGATTCCGGGAGTGGGGCCAAAGGTGGCAGATTGTATAATGCTTTTTTCAATGCAAAAATATAAGGCTTATCCCGTGGATGTATGGGTAAAAAGAGTTACTGAGTATTTCTTCCTTGGAAGAGATGTCAAAATGAAAGAGATACAGCACTTTGCAGAAGAGAAATTTGGAGATATGGCAGGCTTTGCGCAAGAGTATCTTTTCTATTATGCAAGAGAATCAAAGATAAATCCGGATAAAAGGATTTAAAAGATGCGAGATACGAGATTCGAGATGCGAGGAAAGCAGGGGTATTCCTTGTAGGTTCAGGTACGGGTAACACGGAACACACAGCTGGGGAGAATATTATGATATTTAAATGATGTTCGGTAATCATGTAAATTACGAGGAGTTGATATTATGATTTTATTAGGTTCTATAGCAAATGTGGCAACAATAATAATTGGAGGAATAACAGGAAGCATTCTTAAAAGAGGACTTTCAGAGCGCTTCAGCAGCTTGATTATTTCAGCCTTGGGCCTGCTTACTGTAGCCATAGGGATAATGTTCGCAGTCAAGTCTCAAAATATTATGGTTGTTGTATTCAGTCTGGTACTTGGAGCAATAATGGGTGAATGGATTAACATTGAGAAAAGGATGAATGATTTGGGAGATTTTGTCCAGGACAAGCTTAAATCGAAGGAAGGCAGTTTTTCACAGGGCTTTGTGACAGCCAGTCTTCTTTTCTGCGTAGGCTCCATGGCAATAATGGGAGCATTGCAGAGTGGGCTCATGAAGGATCATAGTATATTATATGCAAAATCGATAATGGATGGAGTCATAGCAGTTGTTTTTGCTTCCACTCTGGGCATCGGAGTAGCTTTGTCCTTCCTGCCTGTGTTAATATACCAGGGTTCTATTACTATGCTGTCTTCGGTTGTGGCTCCATATCTCAGTGAGGCTGTAATGACGGAAATGACAGCAACAGGGGGAATACTTCTTATGGGAGTGGGTATCAGCGTACTGGAAATCAGGAAGATAAAGGTCGGCAATATGCTTCCGGCAATATTCCTGCCTATATTGTTCATGTTGTTTATGAAATAAAAGATACGAGATGCGAGATGCGAGATGCGAGATATGAGGGTTTAAGCAGGACTTCGAAGATTTTCCTGTAAAATACTCGTATCTAGAATCTCGCATCTCGCATCTTTTTTAAAATATTGAGAAAATAGTATAAATATAGAGGAATATTAATATAATACTAAATATTGGCTGATATTTGATGCATATGGCTGATTTTGGCCTGTATGGGTATTTGATAATGTAATTCCCATTAATTATTATAATAAGTGTAATTAGCACTCAACTTGAGTGAGTGCTAATAAGAAAAAGTACATAATATTTTTAATAAGAATTTTTAAGGAGGGTAATGCATGAACATCAAACCACTAGGTGACAGAGTCATCATCAGAGTTATCGAGAGTGAAGAAACAACAAAGAGCGGTATAGTACTTCCGGGTACTGCAAAGGAAAAGCCGATGCAGGGTGAAGTGCTGGCAGTAGGTTCAGGAGAAATGGTGGATGGTAAGAAGATCCCATTGGAACTAAAGGTCGGAGACAAGGTCATATACTCAAAGTATGCCGGAACAGAAGTAAAGACGGATGGCAATGAGTATTTGATCGTGAGACAGAACGACGTTTTAGCAGTAATTGAATAATAGGAGGGAATTATAGATGGCAAAACAGATCAGATATGCAGAAGATGCAAGACGTGCACTTGAAAGTGGTGTAAATCAGCTTGCAAATACAGTTAAAATAACATTGGGACCAAAGGGCAGAAACGTAGTTCTGGATAAGAAGTTCGGTTCACCCGTTATCACCAATGACGGTGTTACTATAGCAAAGGAAATAGAGCTTGAGGACCCATTTGAAAATATGGGAGCACAGCTTGTTAAAGAAGTTGCTACAAAGACAAACGATGTAGCAGGTGATGGTACCACTACAGCAACACTTCTTGCACAGGCAATCATAAGAGAAGGGCTCAAGAACGTTGCGGCAGGCGCAAATCCAATGATAATAAAAAGAGGTATCAACAAAGCTGTAGATACAGCGGTTGAAGAACTCAAGAAGACTTCAAGACCAATAGAAAGCAAGTCAGCTATTGCACAGGTTGCTTCTATTTCTGCAGCTGATGAGACAATAGGAGAGCTTATTGCAGAAGCTATGGAAAAAGTAGGCAAGGATGGAGTTATCACAGTTGAAGAATCCAATACCTTCGGAACCACTCTTGATGTTGTTGAAGGTATGCAGTTTGACAGAGGCTGCATCTCACTGTACATGGTTACTGATACAGAGAAGATGGAAGCTGTGCTTGAGGATCCATATATACTCATTACAGACAAAAAGATTTCAAACGTACAGGAACTGCTTCCAATCCTTGAGCAGATAGTTCAGCAGGGTAAGAAGCTCCTTATAATAGCTGAGGATGTTGAAGGCGAAGCGTTATCAACATTGATCGTCAATAAGCTCAGAGGCACATTCACCTGCGTGGCTGTAAAAGCACCAGGCTTTGGCGATAGAAGAAAAGCAATGCTTGAGGATATAGCTACACTCACAAATGGCCAGGTTATATCAGAAGAACTGGGCTTGGATCTTAAGGAAACACAGCTGAGCCAGTTGGGTAGAGCAAGACAGGTTAAAGTTCAGAAGGAAAACACAATCATCGTTGATGGTGCAGGAGAGGCTAGTGCAATTAAAGACAGAATCAAAATGATAAAAGCCCAGATAGAAGACACTACTTCCGACTTTGACAGGGAAAAGCTTCAGGAAAGACTTGCAAAGCTTTCCGGCGGTGTAGCAGTAATCAAGGTTGGTGCCGCTACAGAGACAGAGCTGAAGGAGAGAAAGCACAGAATTGAAGACGCGCTTGCAGCAACTAGGGCAGCAGTAGAAGAAGGTATAGTAGCCGGTGGCGGAACTGCTCTTGCAAATACAATCAAAGCTGTAGAAGCACTGATTGCAGGATCAGAAGGCGATGAGAAGACAGGTGTCAAGATAGTTAAGAGAGCCTTGGAAGAGCCGGTCAGACAGATTGCAGAAAATGCAGGCTTAGAGGGTTCGGTAGTAATAGAAAAAGTTATGGCAAGCAAGCCTGGAATTGGCTTCGATGCTTTACGCGAAGAATATATAGACATGATTCAGGCTGGTATAGTTGACCCGACAAAGGTTACCAGATCTGCACTCCAGAATGCAGCTTCTGTTGCAGCTTTACTGCTTACTACAGAAAGCGTAGTTGCGGACCTGCCTGAGAAAGAAAAGCCGATGATGCCAGGTGGCGGCATGGGCGGAGACATGATGTATTAATACAGGACTTAGAGGTTTGAAAAAAGCTGTGGCTATTACTTTAGCCACAGCTTTTCAAATTCATTTTGCGGCAAGGGCTTACTGAAGTAGTACCCTTGTATTATTTTACAGCCTCTATTCTTGAGAGCTTCATACTGCTCCTTTGTTTCAACACCCTCTGCAGTTACGTTCAGCTTCAGATTGCGGCCCATTGCAAGTATGGTTGAAACAATTGCGGCATTTTTGGGATTCTCATTAATATCATATATAAAGCTGCGGTCTATTTTCAAAGTAGTTATTGCAAAATTCTTAAGATAATTCAGAGAAGAATAACCGGTTCCAAAATCATCAAGAGCTATGCGTATTCCCATTTTCTTGAGCTTTTCCAGAATGGAGGTTATATATTCATGATTCTTTACTGCAACGCTTTCGGTAATCTCAAGCTCTAAATATTCCGGCGAGAGGCCTGTTTCTGAAAGAATCCCGGAAACCATATCAATGAAATCCTCTTGTATAAGCTGCACAGCGGATAAGTTGACCGACACATAAATAGGCTTGAAGCCTGCATCCTGCCAGAGCTTGTTCTGCATACAAGCTGTATAAAGGACCCATCTCCCTATAAGTATTATCAACCCGTTAGCTTCGGAAATAGGAATGAATTTAAGTGGACTTATCATACCAAGCTCAGGATGGTTCCATCTGATAAGGGCTTCGCAGCCGATTATTTCTTTAGACTCAGTATCTATCTGAGGTTGATAGTGTATGGAAAACTCACCGTTATCCAAGGCGTGATGCATACTGCTGTCCAGATTCAGCTGTTCCAGAAGCCGCGCATTCATTGACGGGTCATAGAGCTCATAATTGTCACGGCCTTTTCGTTTTGCTTTTTGCATTGCCGAAAATGCATTCTTGAATAAACTGTCGCTGCTTTCTCCGTCTTCAGGGTAGAAGGCCATTCCTATGCAGGCTGTAATATAAAACCTATGTTCATCTATATACCAGGGCTGCTTGATGACATCCCTGACCTCATTGGAGAGCTTTACGACTTCATTCTTTTGCTCGAAATTTTTAAATAGAATTGCGAATCTGTCCTCACCCATGTGAGAAACAATGTAGTCATGATCCGTAAGATAGCTGATTTTTTCAGCCAGGCTTTTCAGAAGCTTATCCCCTGCAGTATGGCCTAAAGTGTTGTTTATGCTCTCGAATTTATCTATATCAAGTATCATAATAGCCAGTTTGGTATTTTCACGGGCAGCTTTTTTCAGCTCCATATCAAGGCTTGTATTGAACAGCGTTCTGTTGGGAAGCCGTGTTAGAGCATCATAATAGGTCAGGCTGCTTATAGTATCCATCATTTTATTAAAGCTTCTTGCTGCATCTCCGATTTCATCATCGGTATCAATTTCCGATCTGACTGTAAGATCTCCGGCTGCTGCTTTACCGAGGACATTTTTCAGATTGATTATTGGATCTGAGATACTCTTTGCTACCAGCAGCCCCATAATTGCTGCGATTATCAATCCAATCAATCCTATAAATATAAATCTGATACTTGCATACTTTATCGGGTCATGCCAATAATCTACAGGTGTTTTGATTACAAGCTTCCATCCGTTGGTATAGGGTATCTCCTGATAATAATTCATACTTGAAATGCCGTTAAGAGTGTATTGTATGCTGCCATTTTTGTTGTTCAGTATATAGGAAGATTTATTAACAAGGTCTTTTTCAACGACATTTGATTCAACAGTGATATTCTCTTTCATAATGTGATTTTCATTTGGATGTGCAATTACAAGTCCGTTTCTATCAATTATGTATGTATATGAGCCGAGATAGTCATATCTCAGGTTTGCGATTATTTTAGAAAACTTGATAAGATTGATTGCACCGCCCATTACACCTACAACCTTACCGTCATTATTCCTTATAGGTGCAGCTACAATAGAGACTTGATTTCCGGTGGTTCTTGAAATGAGAGGGTCTGATACAACTATCCTGCCTGACATGGCAGCTTTGAAATAATCCCGATCTTTTGCATAGTTACTGCTCTCAAGAGTTGTCCTATAATAACCATCCTCACTGACAACAAAAAAATGGTCATATACATCAAGACTTCCTTTGATCTCATCCTGTAGATACTTTTTTGTCAATTCCCAGTCCATTGTAGCTACTACAGGACAGTTTGCATACATTTCTATCTCTTTCATCCTCTCATGGAACCAGTTTCCAACGATATCAGAGTATAGCCCGGCATTTTTCATGCTATTTTGGTCTATTACATTTTTCAAAGTGGCTTCCGCCAGATTTTCAGACATGATGGTAAAAAGTACGGATTCCAGTACGCATATAGCCAGTATCATCACCAGAATCTTGAACATTATACTTCTGCTCTTGATTTTAAACATCCCAGGCCCTCCTCTGATACGAACAAGATTATGTATGCTGGTACAGTGAATACTACTAATAGAGACTGCGGGTAAATGCCATCTATGACAAATTATATCAAATATTGACATGGATATCTATACTCAAATCTATTATTGAGGAAGCAGCATTTTTCTGAATCATCATCAAGAGTTATATTTATTGTATAGACAACAATAATAGTAGATAGTAAAATTAATACGAGGTGATACCATGAATGAAAAGAATAAAAAGGAAGCTCAGGGTGTAGGAGAATTAACCCACATAAATGAAAAAGGCTATGCCAGAATGGTGGATGTGTCTGAAAAAGAAGAAAGCATCAGAGAGGCTATAGCAAGAGGCTCTGTCTATATGAAAAGAGACACTTTAAAGGCTATAGCAGAAGGCAGGATAAAAAAGGGTGACGTGCTGTCGGTGGCTCAGGTAGGTGGTATAATGGGTGCCAAGTCGACTTCGGATATAATACCTATGTGCCATAATGTCAATATATATGGTGCAGATATAGAATTCCAGGCGGATTTAGAGAACTCCAAGCTTGACATTGAAGCAGTTGTTAAGACTGTAGGTGTTACAGGAGTCGAAATGGAGGCATTGACGGCAGTATCTGTAGCAGCATTGACCATATATGACATGTGTAAGGCCATTGACAAGTTCATGGTGATAAGCGACATACATCTTGTACATAAAAGAGGCGGCAAATCAGGAGAATTCAATTTCAGCGAAAAGCTGCATGACAGCATCAACAATACAAAATGCTGACACGGAAAATACAGGCAGGAGATGAGAAATAATGGATGGATTCAGCGTAGGAATCATAACAGTCAGCGATAAGGGTTCCAGAGGGGAAAGAACAGATGCCTCAGGTCCGGCTATTGAGGAAATGATAAAGCAGATAGGGGGCAGGACTGAGAAGTATGTTATAGTCCCCGATGAGAAGCAGGATATAAAGAATGAGATTATAAATATGTCAGACAAGCTTGGGTTGGATCTGGTACTGACAACGGGGGGCACCGGTTTTTCCAAAAGAGATGTGACTCCCGAAGCAACTCTGGAAGTAATTGAAAGACATGTGCCGGGGATACCTGAGGCAATGCGGGCAAGAAGCATGCTGGTTACTCCCAAGGCAATGCTATCCAGGGCTCAGGCGGGCATAAGGAAACAAACGCTGATTATAAATCTTCCGGGAAGCCCTAAGGGGGTAAGAGAGAATCTTGAGGTAATATTGCCGGCACTGAAGCATGGAATTGAGATACTGACAGGTCAAGCTTCGGAGTGCGGGGGGAAATAAGTCACTAGTCGCTAGACACTAGTCGCTAGATTAGGGCAGGGCTTCGAAGGCTGGGCTAAGCCTATGCCCATAAGGAATACCCAAAAATCTAGAGACTAGAGACTAGAGACTAAAACATCCGTGCCCATCCGTGTAAAAGAGCCGTGTGCCTCCGTGTTACCCGTTCCAGGACCATAAGAAATACCCGAGCTTCTCGTATCTCGTATCTCGTATCTATATTTATTTTCTGTAATTACCATAAGTTAGCCCGAAGATGATTGACAAATATTCTACAATGTAATATATTATAATAGAAAAGTGAATATCTCTGAGCTTAGGACTCCTGTGGATTTTGCTATGGAGCTTAAGCCGATAGGGTATTACGGGAAACTGTAATGCCTCCCATTGTGGAAAGGAGTTAATATATACAGTTCTGTGTTTTTTATAGATACAGTATTATTACTTGATGTCTCCTTCCATAAATGGAAAGGAGATTTTTTATTTATTATATTACATAAGAATTAGAGCGAGGGGGAAACTCAAAATGGAGACAGTTAATATTACAATTGACGGTATTAAAACCCAAGTGCCCAAGAATTATACCGTGCTTGAAGCTGCCAGGTCACTGAACATAAATATACCTACCTTGTGCTTTCTCAAAGGCCTTAATGAAGTTGGGGCATGCAGAATATGCGTGGTCGAGGTTCAGGGAGCCAGAACATTGCAGGCTTCATGTGTACAGCCCGTAGCAGAGGGAATGGTAGTAAAGACCAACTCTCCTGATGTTTTGGAGGCAAGAAAGACAATACTGGACCTTATTCTGGCAAGGCATGAAAGAGAATGTCTTACCTGTTCAAGGAACTTAAACTGTGAGCTTCAGAAGCTTTGTGAAGAAATGGGAATTGAGAAGATAACCTATGAAGGTGAAAAGATAAGATATGAATTGGATGAAGCATCCCCTGCCATTGTAAGGGACCAGAACAAATGTGTGCTTTGCGGCAGATGTGTTGCTGTATGCAAGAAGGTGCAGAATACAGGCGCCATAGATTTTGTGAACAGAGGAGTAAGTACTATTGTTGCTACCCCCTATAACAAGGGTCTTGCAGAAATAAACTGCATAAACTGCGGTCAGTGCATCAAGGTATGTCCGGTAGGGGCATTAAAGGAAAAAGACGATACAGGCAAGGTATGGAAGGCTATAGGGGACCAGACCAGGCATGTCGTTGTGCAGACTGCTCCGGCAGTAAGAGTCGCCTTGGGTGAAGAGTTTGGCATGCCAATCGGTTCAAATGTAGAGGGCAAAATGATAACAGCACTGAAAAGACTGGGCTTTGACAAGGTGTTTGACACTAACTTTGCAGCTGATCTGACAATACTTGAAGAGGGTACGGAGCTTCTTAACAGGATTAATAACGGTGGAAAGCTCCCACTTATTACATCCTGTTCGCCAGGGTGGATAAAGTTCTGCGAGCACAATTATCATGAATTTATTGAGAATCTTTCCTCCTGCAAGTCGCCGCAGCAGATGTTCGGAGCTGTAGCAAAATCCTACTATGCACAGAAGGTAGGCATTGATCCCAAGGATATATTTGTTGTATCAATCATGCCGTGTACAGCCAAGAAGTATGAAGCGGGCAGGGAAGAGCTTAAGGTAGACGGACTGCAGGATGTTGATGCGGTTCTTACTACAAGAGAGCTGGCAAAAATGATAAAGCGGGCAGGAATAGATTTTAAGGCTGTAGGCGATGGAGAATATGACAGCATAATGGGAGACTCCACAGGGGCAGGTGTAATCTTCGGAGCAACAGGGGGAGTGATGGAAGCCGCACTCAGAACAGTTGCGGATATATTAACAGGACAGGATATCAAGGAGATTGAGTACACCCCTGTAAGAGGAATGGAAGGCATAAAGGAAGCTTCAGTGAATATAAATGGAATGGATATAAAGGTTGCAGTTGCTCATGGTACAGGAAATGCAGCAAAGCTTCTTGATAATATAAAGAGCGGAGAAGCAAATTACCACTTTATTGAGGTGATGGGATGCCCCGGTGGCTGCATAAACGGCGGGGGACAACCTATAATAATGGATAAAGAAGAGGATAAAGAGGTAAAGAAGCTTAGGGCACAGGGTTTATACTCCATTGACAGGGAAAGAAAACTCAGAAAGTCCCATGAAAACCGGGAAGTAAAAAGGCTTTATGAAGAGTATCTTGGAAAGCCTAACAGCCATGAAGCCCACCATTTGCTTCACACTTGCTATACCAGGAGAAACAGGGTTTAGAAGAAAAAATTAACATAAGAGATTGTAAAAATATATAGATAAAAGTCAGTTGCAGCAGAAAACGGCTTCAACAGGCTTTTCTTTTTTTGGGCAAAATAGATTGACGATATTTTAACAATCATGTATTATAGTATTGGAAGTCCGATGGACATATTTTATTAAATTATCATATATAAGATTTACTTATTACTATATAGGGGGAGAGCTTATGAAAATGCTTAATGTTACGATTGACGGAATCAGTACAAAAGTGCCCGAAGGAACTACCGTCATGGAAGCCGCTGCTCAGCTTGGCATTGATATTCCCGCACTGTGCTATCTGAAAGGTGTCAATGAAGTAGGAGCATGCAGAATTTGCGTAGTCGAGGTCAAAGGCGCAAGATCACTGCAGGCATCCTGTGTGCTTCCTGTGTCGGAAGGTATGGAGGTGCAGACTGAGAGTCCAAGCGTCGTGTCAGCCAGAAAGGAAATACTGAAGCTTATTCTTGCAAATCATCCCAATGATTGTCTAACCTGCAACAAAGCAGGTGAATGCAAGCTTCAGGAATATGCTTACAGATATGATGAAAAATTCGTTGAGCATAACGGGATGCGTAAAAATTATGACATAGACACTACAAATCCATATGTATACAGGGATAACAACAAGTGCATTCTTTGCGGAAGATGTGTCAGCACATGCTCCAAGGTGCCGGAGAGGGCTGTACTGGCATTCGGCAACAGAGGCTTCAATACTACTGTAATAGCTGACAATGATTTGTCAATGGGCGAATCCAATTGTGTATCCTGTGGAAGGTGCATCAGTGTATGTCCGGTAGGGGCATTGTTAGACAGCAGGGCAATGGATGCCGCAAGGACATGGGAGCTTGAGAAGGAAGAAGTAAAATGTGCGGTTTGTGATTATGGATGTGATTTCCAGCTGCTGAAGAAAAATGATAAGGTTGTAGCTGTCAGAGCTCAAGGAGCTGGTGAAGGCAGGCCGCTTTGTCTGAAAGGCAGATTAACCGTTGATTTGACTTATAATGATAAGCCCAAGACTCCGTATATAAAGAAGGACGGAGAATTCGTAGAAGCTTCATGGCCCGAAGTACTGGGTCTTGATAAAATACTTGGAAAGATTTAATATATAAAAATGACTTTTGTTAAAGTATAATAACTATTAAGGAAGTTATTAATAAAGCTCGTTTAGATCACAGGAAAGATTAAACTGTAATGAATGCTTCTATTCGTTTTAAATAATATTGTGTAAAGGGTGGTTTGTATGGTGAACTTGACAATTAACGGACAGCAAGTGCAGGTTGAGAATAACACCACCTTGCTTCAAGCAACAGAAAAACTGGGTATAAGTATACCTACGTTTTGCTACGACAAGCGTCTTACAGGACATGGTGCTTGCCGGATCTGTGTTGTTGAAGTAAAGGGTGCCAGGGCTCTTCAGACTGCATGTACTGTACCTGCTGCAGAGGGAATGGTGGTGGAGACTCACTCGCCGGATGTAATTGCAGCACGGAGAGAAATATTAAAGCTTATGATTGAGAATCATCCCCTTGATTGCCTGACCTGTGAGAAATCAGGAAAGTGCAAGCTACAGGATTACTGCTATGAATATGATGTAAAAGATGGTGGCTACAATGGGGAGAAAAAGAACTACCCTATTGATGACAGCAATCCGTTCTTTACATTGGATAGGAACAAATGCATAATGTGCGGAAAATGCATAAGGGTAGACAATGAGCTCCAGTGTACCGGAGCCATTAATTTCAACGATAGAGGCTTTGATACCCATGTAGGGGTTCCTTATGAGAGGGATTTTGAACACTCAACCTGTGTGTCCTGCGGGAACTGCGTATCCATATGTCCGGTTGGAGCATTGATGCCCAAGCACCCGGAAAAGTTCAGGACATGGGAGCTCAGGAAGGTACAGACTACCTGCTCCTACTGCGGCGTAGGCTGTCAGATGGAGCTGATAATGAAAGGCAATAAGGTAGTGGGAGTTGAACCCGTAGATGTAGATCCTAACAATGGACTTCTCTGTGTAAAGGGTAAGTTTGGCTATAAGTTCATAGACCATCCGGATAGGCTTAAAACACCCCTTGTTAAGAAGGATGGAAAATTCGTTGAAGCTACTTGGGACGAAGCATATCATCTCATTGCAGAAAAAATGCTTGAAACCAAAGAAAAGTATGGTGCTGATGCCTTGGGAGCATTTTCATCTGCAAGATGCACCAACGAGGAAAATTATCTGCTTCAGAAGCTGATGAGAGGGGTGATCGGCACAAATAATATTGACCATTGTGCCCGTCTCTGACATGCTCCTACGGTTGCAGGTCTTGCAGCCACATTAGGAAGCGGAGCTATGACTAACAGCATCAATGAAGTAACAGATGCCGATACAATATTTATAATAGGCTCCAATACAACAGAGAACCATCCTGTTATTGGAGCAAAGATAAAGCAGGCCGGAAGAAAGGGCGCAAATATCATTGTTGCCGACCCGAGAGAAGTTGATCTTGCCAAAGATGCAGACGTTTTCCTCAGGATAAATCCGGGAACGAATGTTGCTCTTATAAACGGCATGATGAATGTAATACTTGAAGAAGGACTGCAGGATAAGGAGTTTATTGCTGAAAGAACAGAAAACTTCGAAGAACTGGAGAAAGCAGTAAAAGACTACACTCCGGATAAAGCAGCTTCTATTTGCGGAGTTGAAGCAGAGGACATAAGAAAGGCAGCCAGGCTGTATGCAAAGGCTGACAAAGCAAGTATCATATACTGCATGGGCATAACCCAGCATACAACCGGTGTCAATAATGTAATGTCAACCTCCAACCTTGCAATGCTCTGTGGTAATTTCGGCAAGGATTCTACAGGCGTAAATCCTTTAAGAGGGCAGAACAATGTTCAGGGTGCCTGCGATATGGGCGCTCTGCCGGCAACCTACCCGGGATACCAGCCGGTCACAAAGCCTGAAGTGAAGGAGAAATTTGAGAAAGCCTGGGGAGTTGAGCTCTCACCAAAGGCTGGGCTGACAATACCTGAAATGATGGATGGAGCAGGAAAGGGTGATATAAAATTCCTGTATATTATGGGAGAAAATCCAATGGTTTCCGACCCTGATACCAACCATGTAAGACACTCTCTGGAGCATACCGGCTTTCTGGTGGTACAGGATATATTCCTTACCGAAACAGCTGAGCTGGCAGATGTAGTACTTCCGGCGGCAGTATTTGCTGAAAAGGATGGTACCTTCTCCAATACCGAAAGAAGAGTACAGAGAGTCAGAAAGGCAGTTGAACCTGCAGGAGAAGCAAAGCCGGACTGGATTATAATCATGGAGCTTATGAACATCCTGGGTTATAGTAAGAAGTATAAGCATCCTTCTGAGATAATGGACGAGATTGGAACTGTCACACCTTCTTATGCAGGAATAGACTACAACAGGCTGGAGAATGAAGGGATACAGTGGCCATGTCCTGCAAAGGATCATCTTGGCACCAAATATCTGCACAAGGGCACCTTCTCAAGGGGCAAGGGTTTGTTCAAGGGTATCGGGCATAAAGCTCCTGCTGAGCAGGCTGATGGGGAATATCCATTTGTACTTACAACAGGCCGTGTTCTGTACCATTATCATACAGGCACGATGACAAGGAAAGTCAAAGGCTTGAATGAGAAGGTTCCGGGCAGTTATATAGAAATAAACCCTGCAGCAGCAGAAAAGCTTGGAGTGAATGACGGAGAAATGCTCAAGGTGACTTCGCGAAGAGGCAGCATCAATGTCAAGGCGAAAGTAAGCAGCAGAGTAAAAGGAAATATAGTTTTCGTACCCTTCCACTTTGCTGAAGCCGCAGCAAATACTTTGACAAATGGAGCACTTGATCCGGGCTGCAAAACTCCTGAGCTGAAGGTATGCGCAGTAGCGATCAGCAAGTAACCAAAAAGAATATTAAATCCCATACCAATATATTTTAGTATGGGATTTTTTATTTACCCTTCAGAAGTAATAAAAGCATTAAGGTGAAAGTATATTTAAGTAAATGCAAGTAGAGGGGTAGTGTAATGGGATCAATTATGAGAAGTAAGGAGATGAAAGCGGCAATAGGCCTGATGATATTGGTGATGTTTCTATTTGTATTTATAGAACAGCCGGGGGGAGTCCGGGGAGTTTTTTTTGGCGTAAATGAGGTTGAAGATCTAACTGATTCCATACATCAGATATTCCGCAACAGAAACAATGCAATAGTAAGTGGAGACCTGAAGCTTATTGAATCCTTGTATGACAAAAGTACCAAGTACGGGGTTTGGGCTCACCAGCATGAATTGACAAAGGTAAAATACATACATAACTGGGAGCAAAGACAGGGAGT
Organism: Clostridia bacterium BRH_c25; assembly: GCA_001515955.1. The sequence continues at coordinate 20,473 of LOES01000150.1, forward strand.
AAAATTCACTGACATCATACCAACAGTAAAAATAAGAAGCATAAAGCCAAAGGGTGAGAAATATACAGTTAACCTGCTTTGCGGGACAGAGTACAAATACATATATGAGAATGAGCCGGGCAAAGTAAACAGCTTCAGGATAGGAACCTACCATGTACTTGACCTGTTATACAAGGATGAGGCCTGGATAATAACGAGAGAGTGGTATAAGGATCCTTTTGAAGACTCCCTGAATCTGGGGAAAATAAAGGTTGATTCAATAAATCAGTACATATCCACCCATGCTGCAAGGGACCTGTCCGATATAAACGAAAGACGGAAGAGCGCAGTGGAGTATGCTGAAAAGTATTGTGGTGCTGCCAGCGAAGAAAAGTATGATTTCAAGTACAACAAAAAATACAGGAACTATAATTCCCAGGGTGGTGACTGTGCAAACTTTGCATCTCAAGTATTGTATGAGGGCGGAAAGTTCAGGAAAAATCACATGTGGAATTATAACGGCAGTGGAGCGACCCGGGCATGGCTCAATGCGGACGGTTTTAAGAGCTATATGCTTCACAGCGGCAGAGCTTCACTTATTGCCTATGGAAATTATGAAAAGGCATACAAAGCTTCTTACAAGCTCCTGCCGGGGGATTTTGTTGCTTATGAGAAAAATGGGGATATCACGCATATATCAGTAGTAACCGGTGCCGATTCAAAGGGATACTCACTGGTAACCTGCCACAATACCGACAGGAACAATGTACCCTGGGATCTGGGCTGGAGCAGCAGCAAGATCAAGTTCTGGCTGGTGCGGGTGCACTATTAGAAGTTCAATGAGCTTCTAATTTTTCTTTTTGCCTGCAACATTTTCTCTTCCTGTTCATAATCTGTATTAATTGCATGATAACGAAACTCAGTTATATAGGAGGAGCATTATGTGTGGATTTGTAGGATGGATCAATACAGAAAGAGACTTGATGAATGAAAGGGAAACTATAGTAAAAATGACAGCGGTCTTAAGCAGGAGAGGGCCTGATGACTCGGGAATACACATGTCTGGGAATGCACTGTTGGGCCACAGGCGGTTAGTGGTTGTCGACCCCGAAGGCGGAGGACAGCCTATGACACATTGGGTAGGGGACAACAGCTACACACTGGTATATAACGGAGAGCTATACAATACCGATGAACTTAGGACTGAGCTGAGTGCCAGGGGTCACCGTTTCAAGTCTTACTCAGACACTGAGGTACTGCTTGTTTCATATGTGGAATGGGGTGCAGACTGCTTAAAAAGGTTAAACGGAATTTATGCCTTCGGAATATGGGACAAAAATAACAGAACCCTGTTTGCTGCCAGAGATCCTCTGGGGGTAAAACCGTTATTCTATACACAAGTGAAGGGTTCTTTAATCTTTGGTTCAGAAATAAAAGCACTTCTGGCATATCCTGAGGTGGAACCGGTACTGGATGAAACGGGTATAGTGGAGATATTCGGTCTGGGGCCTGCAAGGTCTCCGGGATGCGGTGTATTCAGGGACATAAAGGAGATACCTCCGGCCCATTGCATGACATATAACTCCCGGGGCATCAAGCTGGAACAATACTGGCAGCTTAGAGCAGCACCCCACTCTGATGATTTGGATACAACGGTGGAAAAGACCAGAGGATTGCTGATAGATGCGATTGAAAGGCAAATGGTATCCGATGTGCCTGTATGCACTTTTCTTTCAGGAGGTCTTGATTCAAGTGCAATTTCTGCGGTTGCCGCCGGCTATTTCAGAGAGCATGGGAAGGGTGCACTAAATACCTATGCCATTGACTATGTGGATAATGAACTGTTTTTTAAGGAGGATGACTACCAGCCCAATTCAGACAGTCACTGGGCCGATAAAATGTCGGAATTCATAGGAAGCAGCCACAAAACGATATATATCAATACTTCAGACCTTGTGTCCGCACTCAAGGAAGCAGTGCTTGCAAATGACCTTCCCGGAATGGCTGATATTGATTCTTCACTATTCCTTTTCTGTAAGGAGGTCCGAAGAGATGCAACGGTGGCCATATCCGGGGAGTGTGCAGATGAGATATTCGGGGGCTATCCCTGGTATACAAGGCAGGAGCTTATTAACAGCAGCACTTTCCCTTGGTCTGAGGCTGTTCAGGAGCGTAAGAGCATACTGTCAGGTGAGTTTCAAAGTCTTGCCCTGGAAGACTATATCCAGGAAAAATACCATGGTACGCTTAAGGAAGTGCCAAGACTTGAAGGAGAGAGTAAAGAGGAGTCCCGGATGAGGGAAATGTTCTACCTGAACCTCAAATGGCAAATGATAACATTATTGAACAGAAAAGACCGGATGAGCATGTCCAATAGCCTTGAGGTCAGGGTTCCCTTTGCTGATTATAGAATTGTAGAATACGCTTACAATATACCTTGGAGCATCAAATACTGCGACCAGAGGGAAAAGGGCCTCTTAAGGAGGGCACTCAAAGGAATATTGCCCGATAATATACTGAAAAGGAAAAAGAGTCCCTATCCAAAGACGCACAATCCTGAATATCTGAAAGCAGTTCAGAATAGGATGACTGAAATAATGGCTGATTCAGAGTCGCCTCTTCTGCAATTGGTAAATGTTAAAGCAGTTGACGAGATTGTCAAGAGCGGCGGTATAGCCTTTGGAAAGCCATGGTACGGGCAACTGATGAGAGGACCGCAGCTTCTGGCTTACCTTATTCAGATAGATACATGGATGAGGGAGTACAAGGTGAAAATCAAGTAGTTCACTTCAAAGTATACTGCCTCCTTTTCGACCTGGGAATTGACTCTTAATTGTGAGAAATTTGTATTATATATTGGATAAGGTGCCGGTAATAGCATAATTTGATATAAAGTTTTTATAATCTGTGGACAGGTTTCAGCACTCTTTTTTCACAAGCACATATATAATATATATGTGTTGAATTTGGGGGTGAGGGTATTGAAAGTATTTGCCGCGGTTATAACATGTATTATATTTATCTCAATGCCTTTGAAACCGGGCAGAGATACCGTATATCCGGAATTGCAGGAATACAGGGAAGAGCTAAAAGACTATATAAGCATACTGAAGACAGAGATTGCTGACAAAGAAACCGAATTGGAAGGTCTGGATGAGGAGCTGAGCAAGCTGGAAGAAGAGCACAGCAGACTGCTTGCGGAGAGTATCAGAATCAAAGAACGCATCGATAGCCTGACTCAGACCGAACATGAATAGATGGCCTGTTATGTTCTTATGCAAGCAGCCATGTCATAGCTAAGGTATGGTTATACCGCGCTATACATGGCTGCTCTGCAGTCTAAATAAACAGTTGCATATCCGATTCCAGTGCATCCTTTAGATAATCCTTGGCTTCTATTACCTCAAGCTCAGGAATCATTTCCTCCTGCTTGAGACCCATTACTTCCATTGAAAGCTTGCAGCCATAGAACTTCACATCTTTTTTCCTTGCTGCCTTTAGAAAGTCAATTACATGAGGAGTCTTATCATCATCCATCATTTCAAGCAGCATTTTTTTTCCTATACCTGCCATGTTCATTTTAGAAAGGGGCAGTGTCTCAGGGCCCTTCGGAGTAATTGCTCCGAACATTTTCTCATACATGCTCTTATCCTCCGCAGTAATCTTCCCGGGATCCCTGACCAGGAACAGCCCCCAGAATGCAAAAAACAAAGTCACATCTACCTGCATTTCCCTTGCTGTATTTGCAAGCAGCAGTGCAGCCAGAGCCTTATCATATTCACCACTGAACATGAGTATATTCATCCGTTTGTTCAAAAAACTATACCTCCCTATTGCCGGTTGTAGATTATTAGTATTCTATCCGGAAATCAGGGAAGTAATACATAAAAGGACAATGGGAGGTATCAGTCACTAGTCTCTAGACTTTAGTCGCTAGGCTAGAGTAAGGCTCTGTACGTAGGGAACGCATTTCATGCGTTCCGCCTTATCTTCGGAGCCCAGCTTTAACTCTAGCGACTAGCGACTAATGACTAGAGACTGCTGTATCTCTCAAGATACAGCTCCTTGTTGGCTGATATTTCGCAGAGCTTTTGTACCAGCACATCTATCTCATCATAGTTGTTGTAAAGCCCAAAGCTGAGCCTGATCATTCCGGGATGAGGAAGGGATGAGTTTCTTATACGCTTTCTTATTTCATTTCGGGGTATTTTCATAAGCTTTTGAACATAAGGCTGTGCGCAGAAGCAACCGCTCCTTACTGCGATACCCGACTCTGCGGACAAAGCAGCAGCTACGATCTGATGATGCAAGCTGTCAATATTAAAGGGTATTATTCCAACCTTGTCTCTTATATCACTATCACAGTACAGCTGTATTCCGGGTACTGCCGAAAGCTTGGCAAGGGCATATTCGGCAAGGCTGCACTCGTAGGCTTCCAGATTCTCCATTCCTATGGAGCCGAGTATTTTGATTGCTTCAGAAAGAGCAACAACACCCATGATATTCGGAGTGCCTGCTTCATCCTTGTGAGGTGGCTCCGCCCATTTTACAAGATCATGGGTGACAATATCTATGGTGCCCCCGCCCCTGTATTCGGGCGCTCCCTTTTCAAAATCATGCTCAGGGCCTATAAGCACTCCAGCCCCAAAGGGTGCATACATTTTATGTGCGGAAAATGCCATGTAGTCTATGTGCCGGTTGGAGCTGTCAGGCTTCATATCCACACAGGAATGACCGATAAGCTGAGCTGCATCCACCATGAGTTTGGCATCGTATTTATGGACAAGCTCTGCAATATCATGTATAGGATTCTTATAGCCGGTGACATTGGAAGCTCCTGTGACAGTAACCAATGCAAGCTCTTTTTTATATTTTCGGAGTTTCTTTTCCAGATCGTGCATTGAAAGCCTTCCGGTATCATCTACTCTGATATAATCTACGTCATATTTGTTACGCCAGGGCAAATCATTGGAATGATGCTCCATATGGGTGGAAAGTATGACACTATGCTTATTCTTGCGATAAAGCCTATAGGAAAGCTTATTTATTGCTTCAGAGGTGTTTTTTACAAAAACTACTGTATTGTCTGAATCAGCTTTGACAAAATTCCTGATTGTATCCCTGGACTTTTCATATATCTCTGAAGAGTATTGAGATTTATAGCCTGTTCCTCTATGTATAGAGGAATACCAAGGTGCAAAGCTCACTACTGACTGGAGCACAGATGAAAAGGGCGGAGTTGTGGCGGCGTTGTCAAAATTTATAGAAGTGACCATCTGACCATTGGAAAGTGGTATTTGGGTTTCTGCACCGACAATCAGTTTTCTGTAGCTTGCATTATATTTTGTAAACATTCGTTTCACCCGCCAAATAATATTTCTATTCATTCTATTCGGCAGGCCTGAAATATGTGTAAGGCCAAGGAAAGTTCCAAATTATTGCATGGCAGATAGTTCCATTGAAAATATGGTATTTATTATGTAAACTAAAAGCATGCTGTACTGCAGCCGATGCTACATAAACAACTTGGCTGAATCCTGATTTTTTAAGGAGCGGGGGATTTTTTCCGGGGTGAATAGGATTAAGCAATGCAGCTTTTCCTTAGGGCATGCTCTTTGTCCGAATCCGTCAACTAACCTCGTAAGCCGGAAGAGGAGAGCAAATGAGGAGAAGCAAGCTTTTTATTTTTTTGCTGGTGTTAGTTTTTTCTTTAACATCAGCCACCTTCGCAGATACATTGAAGAACGGGAGTAAGGGAGCGGAGGTTACAAAACTCCAGACACAGCTGAAGAAGCTGGGTTACTTCAGCAGTAATGCTACAGGTTACTACGGGAGTATAACGCAAGCAGCAGTAAAGAAATTTCAGGCGGGTAAGGGTATTGCAGTTGATGGCATTGTAGGCTCACAAACGTCAAAACTTATTTTCGATAATAGGACAAGCAGCAGAAGCTCAACAAGCAATGCGCAGAGTGCCGCTGCAAAGGAAACCCTTAAAAAGACTCAGACGATACTAAGGCAAATGGGCCTGTATAAAGGAAAAATTGATGGAATAAACGGTAAACAGACAGCAGCAGCAGTAAAAGAGTTTCAGGGAAAAAACAACATGAATACAACAGGCGTTATTGACAAAGAAACAGAGACAAAAATTCTCAACTATTATACCACTGCAGCTGTAAGCAGTAGAGGTGGCAGCACCGCATCAAAGGGACAGGCTTCAAGAATAGAGGCAGTTAACGCAGACAAGGAAGAAGTACAGCTGGCGAAAGTAGATGAAGCTGCAGCTGAGGCTGAAATCAAGGTTGAAGCAGACAGTATGGCAGCTTCTGAAGGTGAAGAGGAAATCCAAGAGCCGGAAGAGGATATAAGTGAAGAACCTGTTAAAGCGGACAGCAAGAGTAAAATTGAAGTGCTGGACTGGTGGACTGAAGCTAATAAGGTCTTTGCAAGAGGAAGTAATGCAAAGGTTATTGATGTCAGAACCGGCAAGAGTTTTAACATAAAGAGGACATATGGAGGCAATCATGCTGACTGTGAAACCCTCACAAAAGAGGATACAAAAATAATGAAAGAGATTTGGGGGGACAGTTTTAATTGGAGCAGAAGACCGGTGATTGTCGAAATCAACGGAAGACTATTAGCTGCTTCAATGGCTGGAATGCCCCATGCAGGCCTTGACAGCAAACCTACCAATGCAGTAGTCAGCGGCAGAAGCCAGGGTTACGGACGGGGAGTCAACCTTGATGCAGTTAAGAATAACAATATGGACGGACATTTTGATATACACTTTAAGAACAGCAGAACCCACGGCACGAATAAAGTTGATGCAGCACATCAAAAAGCCATAAAAGAGGCTGCTGCAGCAAAGCTTTAATTGAATGGCACGGCGCAGTACGGTATGCCGGATACAATTGATTGTATCCGGCTTTTTATTGTTTCCGTTATTTTGGGCCTTCGAAGCTCATATAAATAAATAGAGTATTATGGGGGGATTGCATTGAAAAGACTTGTACGGATTATCACAATAGCGGCTCTTATTACATCATTTTTTTTAATGATGTACGCAAATAAAAGACAGACTGTTCAAACTGATTATATACTCCAGGAAAAGACATGCATGGGAGAATACAATGATACCAAAGGTCTTTTCATTTTCATAGATCTTACAAAGCATACACTGTTTCTTTTCAAGGACGGAAAGCAGATAGAGAAGTACAATATAGCAATAGGCACAAAGGAAAATCCATCCCCTATAGGAGTATTCAGGATTATTGAGAAGGGTCGCTGGGGTAAGAGCTTTGGCGGCAGGTGGATGGGTTTGAATGTACCCTGGGGGATTTATGGGATACATGGGACTACAAAGCCGGGCAGCATAGGAAGGGCGGCGTCCCACGGCTGTATAAGAATGCGTAATACGGATGTAGCTAAACTGTATGATGTGGTAATAAAAGGGACTATTGTAGAAATATATGGAGGTCCCTTCGGGCCGTTTGGAAAAGGCTTTAGAGAGCTGCGCCCCGGTGATACAGGAGCCGATGTCATGGAGGTACAAAAAAATTTGAAGCTAAAGGGATATTATAAAGGCTATTTAAGTGGTTATTATGATGTGGATATGGAAAAGGCCCTGAACAGCTTCCAAAAAGCCGGAAATCTTCCAATCAGCAATATTATAGATATTAAAATGTATAAAAAGCTTGGAATAATACTGGAGGAATAAGTCGATTTATGTCATGGGATTTTATGTCGTTAATTGTATGACGAAGTTCATTGAAATAACTCAGTTGCTGTGGAATAATAATATTAGTTGTTCTATATGCTTTGCATTAAAAAAATGATACATCTTTTTATTATTATTTGATTTGTTTTGTCCGGGAGTGTTGTAGATGAGCAGAAGATCATTATTTTTTGAAGTTGCATTAACCTTTGCCATTAGTGGCTTTTTCCTATTTCTGTTAATTAACGGAAGCAGCCAGGCAAAGGCTTTTTTTGATAATTCAGCTGCGCTGTATCAGATTAAGAAAAGCCTGGTATGGGCGGTAGCCATATTCTGCTTGCTTATATTGGTTATTGCCAGAATAATAGTAGCTGTAAATGTAAAGAAAAGGATGGCTGCTGAAATATCCTTGTTGAGCAGTGAAGAAATACTGAGAACGCTTATAAATGAAACCCCTGACTTGATTTTTTTTATGGATTCGGATGGAAGATACCTTGAGATAAACGATTCAGCATTGCAATTATTTGGTCTTGACAGAGAAAGCTATAAAGGAATGCAGAAGCATCAGATGAGTGAAATGAGTCCTTACTATAAGGAAATATGCGGAGTTTGCAGTGCTTTGGATGACAAGGCGTGGGAGAAGGGTTCAATATATAGGACAACTGTTATATTGTCCATGCCTGATGGAGCAAAGAGAACCTATGATATATTAAAAGCTCCTATTTTTTATGAGGATGAGAGTCGTAAAGGAATTATGACACAGGCAAGGGATATCACAAATAGCAAGGAAGCTGAGGAAAAGCTTGAAAGGAAGGAAAGAATACTAAGGGCAACTCTTAATGCGACAGATGACGGCATATTGGTCGTTGACAATAACAGGCAGGTCCTTGAAGCCAATGACCTTTACTTTGACATGTGGAACATTCCATGGGATATATACAATTTGAACAACGAGATAGCCAATCTGAAATATGTAAAGACGCAGCTTGTTGATCCCGATACTTTTGAAGCTTGGGTGAATTTTACCTATGAGCTTCCTGTAACTGAGCATTACAAGGCTCAACTTCTAAACGGAAGGATTTATGACGTATTCTCAACTCCTCTTATGGATAAAGGGTATATGATCGGCAGAGTGTGGAGCTTCAGAGATATTACAGCACGGATCAATGCAGAGGAAGAGCTGCAAAAGAGTGAGGAGAGATACAGGACGCTTGTTGAACTCAGTCCCGATGCAATATTTGTCAGTATGAAAGGGAAAAACGTTTTTACCAATATGGCAGGAGTAAAAATATTGGGAGCCAGCAGCAGAGAGGATATTTACCAACGGGATATTCTGGATTTTATCCAGCTTGATATAAAAGCTTTGACGGAGCAGCACATCGATGGTATTATTAACGGCGAAGAGGTACTCTCCATGACAGAACAGAAGATAAATAGGCTGGATGGCAAAAGCATTGACATAGAAGTTGTATGTTCAATGGTGCCCTACAGGGGTGAAAATGCTGTGATGAGTGTGGTCAGAGATATATCTGAGCGTAAGCGCAATGAAGAACTGAAGTACAAGATTGATGAAAACATGAAGCTTGTCAGAGAAACTCTTGAATATGACAAGATCAAGACTGAGTTTTTCGCCAATATATCCCATGAAGTGAAGACTCCTCTTAATATAATTATTGGGACACTTCAGCTTTTCGAGCTTATTATGAATGGTCAAAATATAGAGGAGAGCTTTGACAAGCTGGCGAAATACACTTCTATTATGAGGCAAAACTGCTTTAGACTATTAAGGATGCTCAGCAATTTAATATACATTACCGAAATCGATTCGGGCTTTGTCGAAATGCATGTTCACAATCATGATCTGGTTCAGATTGTAAAGAATATTACAGCTGCTGCAGGCAGATTCGTAGAGAGTAAAGGAATTCAGTTTGATACAAGTATTGAACCTGTCAGCTTGGAGACTGCTTGTGATTCCGAAAAGATAGAAAGAATACTTTTAAACCTCCTTTCAAATGCAGTTAAATTTACAGAAGAGGGGAGCAAGATAAGGATCTCTTTATACAGTAATAACCACTATGCTTACATATCTGTGAAGGACACAGGCATTGGAATTCCTGATGAGATGAAGGAGATGATTTTTCAAAGGTTCAGACAGGTGGATAAGTCTTTTACCCGCAAATGCGAGGGCAGCGGCATAGGTCTATCCATGGTAAAGTCCCTTGTTGAAATGCATGGGGGCTCTATTTCTGTGAACAGTGAATACGGTAAAGGAAGTGAATTTATTATAAAGCTTCCCTTGTGGCTGATGGACAGTGACGAAATAGCGATGACTGCTGAAGAGACTGCAAATTCATGTTTGGATATGGTTAGCATAGAATTTTCGGATATATACTAGATAAAGGTGATGCAATATGGCTAAAATATGGGACAGAAAAAGGTACCACACCCTGAATTACTTTCTGAGAGAAAAATTTGGGGAGAAGGTATTTAAAATATCACTGGATGCCGGTTTTACCTGCCCTAACAGAGATGGGAGCATATCTGCGGGAGGTTGTATTTTTTGCAGCCCCAGAGGGTCTGGAGACTTTGCAGGAACTGCCAATAATCTTGCAGAACAATTTCATGAAGTAAAAGGGATGATGAATAAGAAATGGAAGGCGGGCAAGTATATTGCTTATTTTCAGGCATATACCAATACTTATGCGGATGTTGAAACATTAAGGGAGAGGTATTACTCCATACTTAACCTGGAGGATGTGGTAGGCATTGCAATAGCAACCAGGCCGGACTGCCTTCCCACGGATGTGCTGGAGCTTTTGGAAGAGGTCAATGCCAGGACTTACTTATGGGTGGAGCTGGGCCTTCAGACCATTCATGAAAACACTGCAAGGCTTATCAACAGAGGATATGGCCTTGATGCCTATGTAGCTTCCGTAAAAGAGCTTAAAGGGCGGAATATTGAAGTTGTAACCCATGGGATACTTGGATTGCCTGGAGAGAATAAGAGGGAAATGCTTCAGACGGTGGATTTTATAGCAAATACAGGGACTCAGGGTATAAAACTGCATCTGCTTCACCTTCTGAAGGACACCAGACTTGCCGGAATGCATGAAAGCGGAGAGTTTCAGCTGATGTCTCAGGAGGATTATATCGAGACGGTAGTCGACTGTATAGAGAGGATTCCCGGGAGTATGGTGATACATAGGATAACCGGTGATGGCCCCAGGGACACACTTATAGGTCCCAAGTGGAGCTTGAAGAAGTTTGAGGTTATAAATGCTATAGAACATCTTATGATGGATAGAGACACCTGGCAAGGAAAGAAGTACGCACCGAATGAAGATATTCAGAATATATTTAGAATATAGATGCGGGATACGAGATGCGAGGTTCGGGGCGTAGGGGCGGCCATTGGCCGTCCGAAAAGCAAACATTGGTATAAAAACAAAACTCCGAAGGCATACTAAATGTACATGTAACAAGACCCTATAGGAATACCCTGGCGTTGCTCGTATCTCGAATCTCGTATCTCGAGTCTTAACTTCCATTGACAAAAAATATTGGACGTGATATCATAAATCGTAAATATTGATACATGCAAGGAATGGGAATAGTAAAAGAAGGAATGGCTTTCAGAGAACCGGAGGAAAGGTGAGACCCGGCAGCTTGGATTCTTTGAACTCACCCTGGAGCAGCAGCCTGAAAAACAAGTAAGGTTAGCCGGAATTCCTCCGTTAAAGGGATAGATGGTAATAATGCGCCATTGAAGAAGTGGATTTTCCGACGTGACACGCCGGGAATCAAAAAGAGTGGTACCGCGAATAAACTTCGTCTCTTATTGAGATGGAGTTTTTATTTTTTATTTTACTTAAAATCTGGAAGGAGTGTTATTATGCCGTATTCAAAGGATATTGACAGAAAATGGCAGAAAAAGTGGGAAGAGACTAAGTTGTATAAGTTTAATCCCGAAAATGTAGATAAAAAGCTATATTGTATGGAGATGTTTTCTTATCCCTCAGGGGCAAATCTTCATGTTGGACATTGGTACAATTACGGTCCAAGTGACTCCTGGGCAAGAATGAAGAGGATGCAAGGCTATGAGGTATTCCACCCCATGGGCTTTGATGCCTTTGGGTTACCGGCAGAGAACTATGCAATAAAGACCGGAATACACCCCAAGGATTCTACTCTGAATAACATAGCTACCATGGAGCAGCAGCTTAGAGAGATAGGAGCGACCTTTGACTGGGATTACGAGGTAATAACCTGCACCCCTGAGTACTATAAATGGAATCAATGGTTATTCCTTAAGCTTTATGAAAATGATCTTGCATACAGAAAGGAAGCACCGGTAAACTGGTGTCCCAAATGTAATACCGTTCTTGCCAACGAGCAGGTAATTGAGGGACATTGTGAGAGATGTGAAACTGAAGTTATCAGGAGAAATCTGACACAATGGTTCTTCAAAATAACAGCTTATGCTCAAGAGCTCCTGGATATGGTAGACGGTCTTGACTGGCCGGAAAAAACAAAGAAGATACAGAAGAACTGGATCGGAAGGTCGGAAGGCTCGGAAATTGAATTCAAGGTAGCCGGCAAGGAGCTTTCCTTCAGGACTTTTACAACAAGAGCAGATACGCTTATGGGAGTGACTTATGTAGTACTTGCACCGGAACAGGAGCTTGTTGATATTATTACTACTCCTGAACAGAAGGAAACGGTGGATGCTTATAAGGATTATGCAAGAAAAGTAAGTGAAATAGAAAGGCTCTCAACTACAAGGGAAAAGACGGGAGTTTTTACAGGTGCCTACGCAATACACCCAATAACAGGTGAAAAGGTCCAGATATGGATAGCAGACTACGCTCTGGCAACTTATGGCACCGGTTGTGTAATGGCGGTTCCGGCTCATGATGAAAGAGACTTTGAGTTTGCCGAAAAGTTCAGCCTGCCCATAATCAGAGTGATTAAAGGAGTTGGAGATATAGATGACAAGCTTCCCTTTGTAGAGTACGGTATGCTTACAAACAGTGGGAAGTTTGACGGGATGACCTCCGAGGAAGCAAAGAGAAAAATAACTGAAGAGCTTTCCAATGAAGACAGGGGTGAGCTTAAGGTAAACTACAGGCTCAGAGACTGGTTGGTGTCAAGACAGAGATATTGGGGAACTCCAATACCTATGATACACTGTGAGGAATGTGGCGTCGTACCGGTTCCGGAGAAGGATTTGCCGGTATTGCTTCCATACAATGTGGAGTTTACTCCTGATGGGGAATCGCCCCTTAAAAAGAGTGAGGAGTTTATAAATACCATATGCCCCAAATGCGGAAAACCTGCAAGGAGAGACCCGGATACTCTTGATACCTTTGTATGCTCCTCATGGTACCAATTGAGGTATGCCGACAATAAGAACACTGAAGAACCCTTTGACAAGGAATGGATAGACAAGCTGCTGCCGGTGGACAAATATATCGGCGGAGCAGAGCATGCGGCAATGCATCTTCTGTACGCCAGGTTCATTAACAAGGCTTTGAGGGATATGGGCTGGGTGAAATTCGATGAGCCTTACCTGTCCTTGGTTCATCAAGGTGTCATACTTGGTCCGGACGGTGAAAAAATGAGCAAATCCAGGGGTAATGTAGTATCTCCTGATAAATATATCAATGAGTTCGGATCTGATGTATTCAGAATGTACCTTTGCTTCGGTTTCAACTATGTGGATGGAGGGCCATGGAGCGATGACGGAATAAAAGCCATATCCAGATTCCAGGGAAGAGTGGAGAGAATGGTTGAAAAGGTATTGGGGCTTAGGAAGCAAAAGAGCAGGGATGAAGTGTCGGCGGATGAAAAAGAGCTGAACTTTGTAAGACATATGGCAATAAAAGGTGTCTCAAAAGATGCGGAGATATTCCAGTTCAACACCTCCATAGCCAAGATGATGGAGCTTATAAACGCACTGTATAAATATGAGCAGGATGTAGAATATAAAAATATACCATACCTTGAAGGAGTTGTGGCAGATCTTCTGAGGCTTATGGCCCCTTTTGCACCGCACTTTGCAGAAGAAATGTGGGAGGAAATGGGATATGAATACTCAATATTCAATGAGAAGTGGCCTGTATGGGATGAAAAAGCCCTTGTCAGGGATACAATAGAGTTGGCAATACAGATAAACGGTAAAGTAAAGGGCAGGATGGAAGTACCGTCCACAGCGACCGAAAAGGATATAGAGCTTATGGCCATGAAGGAACCTGATATGGAAGCACAGCTTTCAGGCAAACAGGTAGTAAAGGTCATAGTTATAAAGAACAGGCTCGTGAATATAGTAGTAAAATAACAAAAAAGAAGCTGCGGAATAGTCCTGCAGCTTCTTTTTTGCTAATATATGGGAATAATAATGCTATTGACAATTGTACGGACATCAACTAAACTATAATTAAAAATATACATTAGAGGGGTATAGTATAAAACTAAGGAGGAATAAATATGAAAAAGAAGATCAATATTGAAGGGATGAGCTGCATGCACTGTGTCAAGCATGTGGAGGAAGCACTTAAGGACTTGGCGGGAGTTTCCAAGGTTACGGTGGATTTGAAAGAGAAAAATGCTGTGGTAGAGCTTTCCGGCAGTGTGGAGGATGCAAAGCTGAAGGAAGCTGTTGAAGAAGCAGGCTATGATGTTACCGGTGTAACAAGCCTTTAGTGTCTGGAGGTAAAGTGAATGGCTGAGGAGAAGAACCATAAGGATTGCTCCAATTGTGAAAAAGAAGGCAGTAATAAAATGTCCGGCCGCGCGCAGAAAATGAAGTCATCTCTTGTTTCACGATTGAACCGGATCGAGGGACAGGTGAGGGGCATCAAGGGAATGGTGGAGAAAGACACTTACTGTGATGACATATTGAATCAGATAGCAGCCGTCCAGTCGGCTATGAATTCTGTAAGCAGACTGATTCTCGAGAGTCACATGAAAGGTTGCCTGGTCAGCAGAATTCAGTCAGGAGAAACGGAAGTGGTCGACGAGCTTTTAGAGACTATTGAAAAAATGATGAGGTAGTATGAAAGACCCGATGGTATAAGTAAGTTATACCATCGGGCTTTTAAACCTCGATAATAGTTGTTACATATTCATATTCTCTGACAATAGCAGAGGACTCCTTTGTAAACCGTATATTCCTGGAGAAGTGCCGGGAAGCAATCATTGCGTGACACAGAGCTATGCCTACGCTTACAAGATTGAGTGATCCCAGAAAGTGTCTCAGGATCGGATTGCCTGTTTTGGCAGAGTATACGTGAACCTTGCCGTTATCGAAAACAAATCTCCAAGGCTGAGTGTTTATTGCAGATGGTGAAAGGCTTATTGCGCTTACTATCCTGCTCCAGGTTATATCCATAGTACCCGAGGTTATTTCAGAGAGATTCTTTCTTTTTGCATCGGAGGAATTCCGCCTGAAGGGAGTTTTGCCTTGTACAGGATGGCCAAAGGCTATCATCAACTGTGGCAGCTGCCCTTCCGGGATATCTATTATATTTTTAAGGAGATTATTCTCTATTTTGCTTCCAAGCCAGCAGGTAGCGAGGTTTAAGGCTGTGAGCCGAAGTACTATCCCCTGCAAGGTGTAGCCTATATTCTGCAGATAACCCTCCTTTTCCTCTGATGTAACAACGAGGTAATAAGGAGCTATCACCTTTCCATATCCACCTATGATACCAGGCAGCAAAGCATGTATTTCCGGACTGCCTTCTAAAAGGTGAATCTTCATACCTATGTTGTTATAAAGTCTTTCAGGGGTATCAACAATACCTCTGACGGCTTGAAGCAGCTCATCACCAAGGCTCTCAGGGGAGTATTTTCTTGTTGATTTCCTGTAAATAATAGCGTCATATAATTCCATAATGACCTCCATAAAAGTTTTTGCCTCAAGCAAGTTCTTCAAAGATTTGCCTGGGCTCTCGTATCTCGTATCTCGCATCTCGAGACTATCTTTACTTATAGCATACTAATCCGTCAAATAAGAGTCAATGCTTGTTCATATCTTAAATTGTACATTTCATCAGTAGACATATTATCCGGTGCTTTGAATTGTATTATCATAGGGTTTCACATCCTTATGCAATTTAATAGATTGTAATAGGAGGTTACAAGCATTGATGGTATGGAAGCTGCGGAATATAATGTTACCACATGCGAAATTTAAAATATGATATAATATAATTCAAGACGTTATCAGTAGTGAAAGGGGTGGCAATATGGTAGCGAATATTAAGCTGGATAATAGTGAAATTAAACAGACAAAACAAATAACCAGTTTTTTTAAGAAAGGTGCAAAAATCAGGTATAACAAAAAACTGACAGGAAAGATCAGGCTTTATATAAGTGAGAAGAACTCAATAAAAGGTATGAATGGTATATTGTCGCTTTATGAAGACAGCCTGAATTAAACTATAGTTATCCCAATTCAGAGAATAGCTGCATGCAAGCATTCCGGAATTGGGATTTACTGTTTCATACGGAAAATTATGCTAAGAAATTTGTTTGAATATGTGAAATATAATTGATTATATGAAATTTCTGTAATATTATAAAACTAGTAATATATTTGGTTTACCGTAATTCGAAAAGTGACGGCAGGCCATAGGCAAGAACAAATCTAAGGATGAGGAAGTGTATGAAATGACTGGGTTATTGGCATTATATCTTTTTATCAGCACCATTCTTGGCATTGCACTATTTTTATTACGTGGCAGCGAATTGATAGCTGCTATACTGATAGTACTGATTATAGCATCAGGATATATTTTCGTTATATTTTTGAGCAGTATTTCCAAGAAGGTAAAACTTGATGTTGAGGCAATACATAAAGGTCAGTTGAATCTTAATGTCAAAAGAACGGGGCTTAAGATTTTTGACGGTATATCATCAGCAATAAATGATTTTCTGTATAAGGTCAGGACGCTCATTTCTTCTTTCGGAGATGTGTCAAAGAAGGTAATACAGGATGCACACGAGGTTGAGAAGCAGGCAGAGACGATCAAGTATGCCGCAGGAGAAATAGCCTCCACAATACAGAATATCGCTGAATCAGCAAGCAATCAGGCGGTATATACCCAAAATATGATGAGTATGATACAGAGCTTTGCAAGAGATGCCAAGGATATCAACGGAAATGCAGAGACAAGCTTTATTGTAGCAAAAGAAACAAAAGGAACCATAGAGGACAGCTTCAGCAAATTTACAGATATAAGCTTCAAAATGCAAGAGTCTAAAGGGTATAACAAAAAGGTACTTGATGCTTTGGACAGCCTGGATGATAAAATAAGGGCAATAGATACAATAACAGAAGCAGTAGAAGGAATTGCCACCCAGACCCAGCTCCTGGCATTGAATGCCGCCATTGAAGCAGCCAGAGCCGGTGATGCCGGCAGGGGCTTTGCGGTGGTTGCGGGAGAAGTAGGCAAGCTGGCTGATGATTCTTCTCAGTCTGCAAAGGAAATAAAGCAGCTGGTCGATGGTATAACAGGGCAGATAAGTGAGCTGTCACTTCATATAAAGGACGAAGCGGATGCTATTGATAAAAATCTGGAATATGCAGCAGAGGTATTGAATAAATCCGATGTTATAAATGATACTTTGAATGAGAACATGAAAGCAGCTGAAAAGATAACATTACTTACCAAAGAGCAGATCAAAAGCATTGACAGTATTGAAAGGGAAATAGAAAAGGTAAACGATACAACACAGCAAAATGCGGCTGTATCGGAGGAGATAGGCGCATCAACACAAGAACAGCTTGCTACAATCGAATCGGTACACGGACATATTATGACGCTCCTGAAAAGGCTGGAAGAGTCTGACGCAATCGTAGGCAATTTCATGAAGGGCTTTGAGGTTACTGAAGTCATAAAGGGGAAAATCACCAAGACGCAGGCGTTGATTAACGAAATGATAAAGAATGAAGATGTTTTTTCAATGGACAATAAGACAGCAGAAAAGTATCTCAAAGAGCAGCAGAAAAAATTGGAATGCATAGAGCTTATAGCAATTGTCAGCGACAAAGGTTATCTTAAGACAGCAACTGTTGAAGTGCCTGAAGACTTTAGGGACTGCAGCTCAAAGCCGTATTTTACAAAGGCCATGCAGGGGGAAGCTTTTGTATCGGAGGAATATATCTCGGTGGTTTCTAATAATTACAATATTTCCGTATCATTTCCTGTCTTATCCAATGGAGTATTAAAGGGAGTTGTAATGGCAGACATAAATATAAACGAGAACTGAATATAAAAGATACGAGATGCGAGATACGAGATACGAGAAGAGCTCGGGTATTCCTTATGGGTATAGGTACGGGTAACAGGTCACACAGGTCTGTTTCACGGAATTCCTATGGAATTGCACGGTTATTTTAGTTTACATAATATAAAAAGAGTTTACTTGTTGGGAAGTAAACTCTTTTCTCATTCATCTATTATATTATAGGGACAAAAGGATGATTTGTCAAGAAAAACCTTATAATAGTGTGAGAGCTCAATCAGGAGCCATTTTTAATGCCTGTAGGGTATGAGGATATGAGATAAGGTGTTTTTCCGGGCTTTTGTTTTTCGTTATTATTAAATAGAATATTGATATGTCATATTTATAGCAGTTGGAAATTCATATTTGAGGAGGTGCTGCCATTGGCTGCAGAGAAGCATCCGCATTATAAAGAGGAAAAGCTGAGGCTGGAGACAACTCTTGGCTATGTTGAAAAAAGCATAGCCGCAATGGTGGAAAAGAAGGGTAGACTGGAAAAGGACATTGACAGGGACAAAAAGCATGGCACCGGTGATAGCAGCCAACAGTATATAGAGCTTATGATCAACTCAATGCTGCAGGAAAGGGCTGCCCTAAGACTCAGGAATCTGCTGACTGCCAGGAGCCGGCCTTATTTTGCAAGAATTGATTTCCGTGAGAATGAAAAGATAAAACCTGAGAGTCTGTATATAGGGAAAATGGCACTTATCCGGGAGGAGGACCAGGAGCTGATTATAGTTGACTGGAGGGCTCCCGTAGCTAACCTGTACTATGAAGGACGCTTGGGGAATGCAAGCTACCAGAGCCCTGAGGGAAGTATAAACGGAAGCCTGCTGTTAAAAAGGCAATTCTCCATAGAAGAGGGCAAGCTGAGAGAGATATTTGATATAGATATTACCACCAATGATGAATTTCTGCAGGCGTCCCTGGGTGCCAATGCAGACAGCAGGCTAAAGGAGATTGTATCAACCATACAGGGGGAGCAGAACCTTGTTATAAGGGCCGACATGTGGAAGCCCCTGATTGTCCAGGGTGCTGCCGGAAGCGGAAAAACCACCATAGCCCTACATAGGATAGCTTACCTGATATATACCTACGAAAAGACCTTCAAGCCGGAGAACTTTATGATTATTGCACCTACCAAATTCTTTCTGAACTACATATCTGACGTTTTGCCGGAGCTGGGGGTGGAAAAGACAAAGCAGACTACCTTTGAGGAATTTGCAGCAAGCATAATCGGGCAGAAATTCAAAGTAAGGGACGCTAATGAAAAGCTTTTAAGCTTCCTTATCAAGAGTCCGAGCCTGGAGCAGGAGGGAAAAAACAGACTGCTGAGGCAGGAGTCGGAATTCAAAAGCTCCATGGTTTTCAGAGATGTTCTGGATGAATATATAGCAGCGGTAGAGCAGGAATTTATACCTAAAGAGGACTTCAAGCTGCTGACAAAGGTCATTTACAGCTATGAGGAGATAAACAAGCTATTTATAACAGACTACAGGAAACAGCCTTTTATAAAAAGGATAGAAGAAATAAAGAAGCACCTTACAAACAGGTTGAAGGCCCAAAAGCAGGCAATTATTCAGGAAGCCCAGTCTTTATGCGACAAGAGAATAGTGCAGGCGAAGCTGCTTCTTGAGGAGGGGGAAGAGCGGCAGAGGGTGATAACTGAGCTAATCGATAAGAAGAATGACTTTATTGGAGGGGTTGAACAGTACTGCAAGAATGCGGTAAAGGATTATGTCAATAAAATCTCAAGAATCAATCCCTATGAGTATTATAAAGATTTTTTATCCAATAAGGAATTATTTAATAAGCTGCTGAAGGGAAGGATCAGTGGTCAGACGGCAGGCTTTATCAGGGAGAATACCATGAATGTCCTGAATTCAGGAAGTATAAATATTGAGGATTTAGCTCCAATTATATACTTGAAATTCAGGATACATGGAGTGGATGAAAAGCTTCCGGTCAAGCATATTGTCATAGATGAAGCACAGGATTTCAGTGTATTCCAACTTTATGTACTTAAGAGTATAATAAAAGATAGCTCCTTTACGATACTGGGTGATTTATCCCAGGGGATACACTCCTATAGAGGAATAAATGATTGGGGTGATGTAGATAAGCATGTTTTTGGCGGCAGGTGTGAAAGGCTGGTGCTGGAGCAAAGCTACAGGACAACTGTAGAGATTATGGAAGCTGCCAACAAGGTCATTGGTAATCTGAAAAATGGCAGCTTGATTCCTGCAAAGCCAGTTATAAGGCATGGAAACAAAGTGGAGAAAATTGAAAAACAAAGCCGGGCGGGGATTGCTTCTGATATTTGGGATAAAATCAAAGAATTGAAAAGGCAAGGGTTCAAATCCATGGCCATAATATGCAAGACTGCCGAAACCTGCAATGAGCTGCGCAAAGGCTTCAAGGGGGGCAAGGATGCTCCAAGGATAATTACAGAAAAGGATAGGGAGTACAAGAGCGGGATTGTTATTGTTCCTGCGCACCTTTCAAAGGGCCTGGAGTTTGATGTTGTCTTCATAGCGGATGGGTCGGCTGAAAGCTATGGGGACAGTGAACTGGATGTCAAGCTCCTGTATGTAGCGATGACCAGACCGCTGCACAGGTTGTATATCTATTGCTGCGGCACTCCCAGCAAGCTGTTGGAAATGCTCTAGGTAATTTGTCCGGGGTTTCTCATACCTTCATGTATTAAAAGGGCTGCTTTTGCCAGAATAATGACAGGAGTAAAATCATTATGACAGGAAGGTATAAAATGTACAAGTATGTTGAGGGTTTAAGATCCAGGGTCGAAGCAGGAGA
>LOES01000151.1 GCA_001515955.1 Clostridia bacterium BRH_c25
ACTTATGAATTGGATTGACTATGCAATAATAGCAATTCTTGCCCTTGGTTTCATTTCAGGCTTGAGAAGAGGGTTTGTGAGGTCAATATCCAGCATTATATGTCTGCTGGCATCCATAATAATTGCAAAGACCTATTATAAGGCATTAACCTTATTTATGGTTGAAAATACTGCAATAGAAGAAAAGATAACAGGCTTTCTTTCTGAAAAAGCTTTCGTGAAGAACATGCTGTTGGCTCCATCAGGAGAAAGTGCAGTTTTTTCTATCAGCAACAATTTTACCAGTGATCTGAACTCATTTGTTACAGTGCTGATAATAAATGCAATATCAATACTGGTAATATTTCTGGCAGTAAGGCTTATTCTAGGGATTGCAGAAGGATTTATGATTAGTGCTGTTGAAATCCCCGGATTGAGAGAGGTAAATAGTATTGGAGGGGCAATAGTTGGCCTTGGGAAGAATATCATAGTGATTATGCTTATATTCACCATAATTACACCTGCCTCTGCAATAAAGTCCTTTTCGGTTATTGCAAGCGGAATAGAAACATCAACCCTTGCCAAGTATTTTTATACCTATAATTTCATACTTGGTTGGATATGGTCCGCTGCTCTTGATTTTTTGAATAAATAAGGAGTTGTTGAATTCATGAGTAAGAAAAATACAGCAATAGGGTTAGTTCTGGTATTCCTGGGCATATCCATGTATCTAAGGAATTATAATATTGGAACCGGAAGCCTGCTGACACTTTTCCTGGGCTTGGGACTTTTTTATGCATACTACATAAAAAAGGAGCAGCCCTTTGCAATATTCGGAGGAATATTCACAGCTATAGGATTAATGTATGTTCTGCATGATATAAGGCTTTTTCGTATAGATATGACCTTTGAAACTCTGCTTATAGTTCTGGGAATTATATTTATGTTCATTTTTTACTCAAAGCACGCTCAGGGCTTTGTTTTTCCAGGAATGATACTTCCTGCTATCGGAATATATCTTATACTGCTAAGAACCTTTAACGATAAGTATACAGCTTCCAGCATATTTTTGCTGCTTGGGTTCGCCTTTTATGCAATATACTTCATAGCCTATATGGGAAGCTCCGGCTGGCCTCTGATACCTGCAACCATATTTCTGCTGACTGGAATATTGGCTTATGCCTTCAGTTTTAAGGTAATAACCTGGAATATGGTTTATATGAGCAGAGGATATTTATGGCCTTCGATGATGATTCTGGCGGGAGTGTTGATACTGATGAACCTTCGGAAAAGAAGGAGCTGATTAAAAAGTAGCGGCAATAAAGCAGCCATGTATAGCACGGAATAACTATACAAATCTTGATGGTACTAAGGAACTCCGCCAAAGAAAAGTCTAACGCCCTCAAATGGTCATCCTTGACCTTGAGGGCTTGCTTCGGCATCCTTGCCTCGCATACGACTTTTCTAAGGCTCCATTCCTAAGTACCATTAGCAAGCTTTGTATAAATATCCCTTAGCTATGACATGGCTGCTTGTATAAGTATACACCGTTATTCAGGCTATGAAGCTATAGGGTGATTTTTAATCAGCTTAACAGGTCCAATTAGATATTCTCAATACTTATTGGTGCATTTGATGTATATGCTTTAATTGATATCTTGTCGGAGGCTGTTTCAAAGTTTTCGCTTTTTACCTGTGCGGTGCTTTGCATTCCTATGCTTTTCTTATCCATTGAAAAAGTAAGGTTTGCAAGGTTAACATCGATACCGCTCATTGTAGTATGTGCATCGACCATATGCTCAAAACCTTCCGCCGCTTTTAGTCTGACATCAATTCTGCCGTTGGACGTACTGAGAATATAGTTTGAGCTTAAGGAATCGCCTTTTCGCGCGGTGTTTACCATTATCGCAGCATTGCTGGTCTTTGCATCTATATTGTCTAAATGACTGTCTTCAATAGAAATTTTAGAATTTGAAGTTCTAATATTTGCAGTCCTTGAGGATACTCCATCCAAAACTACCTTTTCATTATCAGCCAGTATTTCTATCTCTTCAGTGTTGCATCTTGTGATAATAACCCTCCCATTTGTAGTACTGCAGTTCAGGAGTCTGGCATCCATGTCGTTGACTTCGCATTTTGCATTTTCTGTTGAGAGACTAAGTATAGCCATCCCTTTTGGCAGCTGGATCTCAATTCTTCCCCAGGTTCTGCCGGGGAATTCAGTTGAAAACCTATAATTGCCTGCCTCTGTTATGGTTTTGAAATATTCATCAATAACAAGCTGAGGCATGTTGGAATTAGCGAATAAATTAACTGTCATTTCTTTAGTATCACTTGGACTTACTTTTATTGAAAAATTGCTTGCTTTGAGGTAAACACCGGAGCTTTCTGTCATCGGGTAGGTATAACTGCTGTTATACCGGTATTTCTCATAACCAGCCTCAAATAAGCCGCCCAACTGGCTCGCAAAGGTATCTGCGAATTTTGCTGCAGATTCTGCAATATCCTGTCCAAGGCTTTCCATCCTTTTAGTAAACTCTTCAGTGAATTTTTCTGTGTTATTGCCTATTTTTTCTGAATTTATATTTTCACCCAACTGCCCTGCCAGTTTACCTGCCCTTTCACCTAAAGTCTCAGCAAGCTTTGTAGCTTTCTCACCAAATTTGTTGAGCTTTTCATCAATTTTCATCTCATTCAATTTAGCAGAAAGTTCATCTTTTATCTCGTTTATTCTTGAGCCTGAGGTCGTTGTGTTTGTACTGCCCCTTTCCAAAGCCTCAAGAAGCTTTACTGCTTCATCTGTTGTTATCTTGCCTTCCTGGAGCATCTTGAGTATCAGCATTTTTTCTTCCATTATATTTTCCTCCTATTCATTTAATAACCTGACAGCTTCCTCTGAAGTGATCTCACCCCTATAAAGCCTTTCCAGCACTTCTTTTTTATCACTGGAGCCTGCACCCTGGTTCTTATAGCCTAAAGCTGAAATGAGTGAATCCAGCTTACTCTTAACAGTAGGGTAGGATATACCAAGCTCTCGCTCCATTTCCTTGATATTCCCCCTGTTTTTTATAAATATCTCTGCAAAGTCTTTATGCTCCTGAGATAGAGTACAGAACTTGCAGGGCTTGAAATGTCCCTTTATCGTGCTTTTACACAAATTGCAGGATATTTCGGTTATTTCTACAGGTCCGCTGCATATAGGGCACTGCCCCATAACCTCTCTTTTCATAATGCCACCTCCTATATGCTTTGCACTAAACATCTTATATTTTGAATTCAAGATATGCAAAACATCTCTTTGTACATAAAATTATTTTTCCAATTAAGCTAATTATAATCCAAATATTAATAATGTCAATATACATATTAATATTTTAAATATATAATCTAAATATTATTAAATATATATTTTGAAATGTTAATATTATTGATTGTGCAAAGCGATATAATCACTATAAAATACTTTTTGTGCGTTGTATATAAAGAATGGTATAATTTCTATAAATGTATAACATAAGTATATAAAATACGAAAAACCTATTTGGTACTTTCAGAGGAGGATAAAATGAAAGAAATTGATGCTAGAGGCCTTGTGTGCCCACAGCCGGTAATACTCACAAAAAAGGCTCTTGAAGAAATAGAAGCGGGTGAAGTAATAGCTATAGTCGATAACATAACTGCCAGAGAGAATGTTTCACGTCTCGCGGCAAACTTGAGCTATGAATATGAGGTATCAGAGGAAAAGGGCTGCCACTATATAAAAATCAAAAAAATCTCTGCAGCAGAAAAGCCCGGAAAAAAAGAGGACAGCATAGTAATAGTTATAACCTCAGATAAACTGGGCCAGGGAGCAGAGGAACTGGGAAAGGTGCTGATGAAAAGCTATACTTACGCACTTGCAGAAACCAAGCCGCTTCCTAAGGCTGTTGTATTTCTGAACAGTGGTGTAAAGCTTACTTCGGAAGGTTCTGAGGTACTGGAAAACATTAAAAAGCTCGAAAGCTCCGGAGTAGAAATAATAAGCTGTGGAACCTGTCTGGACTTTTACCAACTAAAGGATAAGCTTCAGTTGGGTATAGCTGGAAATATGTATTCGATAATTGAGAAAATGAATGCTGCAAAAAAAGTAATAAATATAGGTTAGGTGTAAAGATATGGATATTTTAATGCAAAGCATAAAAGAATATATGGGTATTGACAGTATGGTGATGGGTTATTATATCATGATGGCAGTAAAAGCTGTTATATTAATTGTGATCGGCAGGATTTCCATTTCCATATTCAACAAGATTATCACAGACTTCTTCAGGCTGTATCCAAAGCTTAAAATGGATGAAAAGAAATCCACAACCCTTGCAAGCATACTGAAGAGTATTGTAAAGTATACAGTTTATATAATTGTAATAATTTCCGTACTAAATGTTTTTGAAATACCTACAGCCCCTCTCCTGGCAACTGCAGGACTCGGAGGTCTTGCCATAGGCTTTGGTGCACAAAGCTTGGTTAAGGATGTTTTTACCGGTTTTTTCATACTCTTTGAAGATCAGTTTGGAGTTGGAGACCTGGTAACAATAGGAAGCATGGCGGGAACAGTTGAGGACATGGGACTCCGGATAACCAAAATAAGGGAATATAACGGTAATCTGCATATAATACCAAACGGTGAGATAAAGACCGTTACCAATCACACCAGAGGCAACCCTCTTGCTATCCTGGATATTGGAATAGCTTATGAAACAGATGTTGAGAGAGCAATAGCTGTCTTAAAAGAACTTGTAGAGCAGTATTATAATAATAATCAGGAATCAATAGTGCAAAACCCTGAAGTTCTGGGAATAATGAAATTCAATGAATCAGAAGTCGTAATAAGAACGGTAGTAAGGACCAAGCCACTTATGCATTGGAAAACGGAAAGGGAGCTGAGAAAATATATTTTGGAAGCTTTTAAAGCTCAAGGTATAGAAATACCTTATCCCAGAAGGGTTATTATCAAAAAAGATGAGGCATAAAGATTATTACATTGACAGAGGAGGTTGCAGATGTACTATCCAAAGCAATTCAATCTCGGAGATATTGTTGAAACAAAAAAACAACATCCGTGTGGCAGTAACCAATGGGAGGTCATAAGGGTAGGAGCGGACTTCAAGATAAAATGTCTGGGCTGCAGCAGAATAGTAATGCTTCCAAGGCCAAAGTTTGAAAAGTCTGTAAAAAAAGTGATAAAAAGTGCAGCTCCTGAAGAAACTAATGAACATAACAGTTGATAAAATTTCAATAGAGTGCTATAATTTATAATTGCGTAAATATCCTCGCTCTATCATATTCAGATAGGGCCGTCAGTCCGTGGGGAGGAGGTGAATTTTATGAACAGGTACGAAACTATATACATAGTTAGACCAACCGTTGATGAAGAAGGTGTAAAAGCTCTTCAGGAAAAATTCAAGGCAATTATTGAAGCAAACGGCGAAATCGAGACTATAGATGATTGGGGCAAAAGAAAGCTTGCTTATCTGATAGACGATATCGGAGAAGGCTTCTATGTATATATGAAATATAAAGCAGCTCAGACTGTACCGAAGGAACTCGACAGAGTATTCGGCATTACAGAAGACATTTTGAGACATATGATTATAAGAATAGAAGACTAAACAGAAAGGATTAATTAGGCGGTGTGATTATGTTGAATAGAGTTGCTCTTGTGGGCAGGTTAACCAAAGACCCTGAAGTCAGGTATACAGCAGATAATCAAACACCAATAGCCAAATTCACTATTGCAGTTGACAGGACTTTTAAAAGGGAGGGTCAACCTACTGCCGACTTCATTCCGATAGTTGTTTTTGGCAAATCTGCAGATAACTGCGGGAAGTTCATAAAAAAAGGCAGGCTTGTTGCCGTTTCAGGTAGATTGCAGACTAGAAGCTGGGATGACCAGGAAGGTAAAAGGCATTATGCCACAGAAGTGATAGCAGATGAAGTTGATTTCCTGGATAGGGGTTCCGATGTCAAAGGGCAGGGAAATGCCGGCGGATCAGAGGATTACAGTGACTTCCACCCTGCAGAGGAAGAGGACGATCTTCCATTTTAACAAAAGGAGGGAAAAGGATTGAATAGACGTGGCGGTGAAAGAACCGGCGGCGGCGGAAAAATGAGAAAGCCGAAGAAAAAAGTCTGTAACTTTTGTATTGATAAAGTTGAATTTATAGATTACAAAGATGTGAATAAGCTGAGAAGATTTATCTCTGAAAGAGGGAAGATAATCCCAAGAAGAATTTCCGGGAATTGCGCTAAGCACCAGAGACAGCTTACAGTAGCAATAAAGAGAGCAAGAAACATAGCTTTTCTGCCGTTTACTACAGATTAATAAATGTAATTAAACTCGGAGGTATTTATTACCCTCGGGTTTTTTGCTTTTAAGAAAAGACAATATTGCAGGATACCATCCAAACCCGCTAATTCCAATATTTATAAGGCATTTGGGGGGAGGTATTATAAGAAAAATGTCGAATATTAGAACAGGGCAAGACCATTTGGCGAGGAATGGTTATATGGTCATTAAAGCCAATTGTTCCAATACTTATAAAGTATTATGGTTTGTTGTTTCCCTTGATTAATTGTGTTAATATAAATAAGACTTCACAAACAGGATTTGACTAATTTTTCAAATTACAAAGACTATAATATAGATAATACATAAATAGTGTAATGGGGGGATTGGCTTGTTGAACCAGGAAACTGACATTACAAAAAACATCAGGGTCATAGAATTCTTGAAAAGTGAACTTTTAACTGCTGTTGCATCTTTATATCAGAACCTTTTGAAAGGTACCAAGGTAGGGCAGGATGTTATACAGGATATACTTGCAAACCTTGTACTGGTTACATATTTACTCGGTAAAAGGCTTGGCATATCATATTCACTGATTGATTCCAAAATATTGGAAAAAATAAGAATAGGAATGCTGGAGGATCATGAGACAGAAAAATGGTACGGAGATTTGTCTGACCTGGATGAATACTTGAAAAAGAAAAGTCACTAGAGGTATAGCATGGAGAGAATACAAACAAAAGCACTGGTGGAAGGTGCCATATTCGCAGGGGTTACTGCTCTGTTGGGAATAATATATTACTACACGCAGTACCTTGGAATAATAGCCATGGTTTGGCCTGTGCCGGTAATAATAGTAGGCTATAGGAATGGTCTGAAGGCAAGCATATTGTCTGCCATGTCAGCAGGACTTATTGTGTCTCTGTTGACGCATCCCCTGGTAGGGGTGGGACTATTGGTAGGCTTCGGTCTTCCGGGAATACTTATGGGCTATATGATAAAAAAAAGAGTGAATCCATATCTGGTAGTATTCTTATGCGGCACGGTGCTGGCACTCACCATGGTTGGTGAGTTCATGCTTTCACTAAAAGCAGCTGGAATTGATGCAGTTAAATTTATAGCCGGTATTGATGACACCTTTAAACAGCAGCTGGAGGTCATTCTGAATATGTACAGGCAGTTTGGTATTGCTGAGAAGGACTTGCAGCAGATGGGTGAGACTTTTGGTAAGACCATAGAGATGATAAAGCAGATATTTCCTTCTTCACTGTTGATATCAGGCTTGATTTTTTCACTCATTGACTATAAGCTTACAAGGCTTATTCTTAAAAGAATAGGGCATGTAATACCAGATATAGAAGAGTTCTCAAAATGGAGGCTGCAAGAGCCATACTCCTTTGTAATGGTTGGTTTGGCAG
The DNA here is from genome assembly GCA_001515955.1 of Clostridia bacterium BRH_c25. The sequence continues at coordinate 7,723 of LOES01000151.1, forward strand.
TTCTTGCAGGGGCAGTATCGTATTTTAATATTTCCTTCCTTACTGCAGCAGCATTGAATGCTTCAACTGTTTTGATGTTCGTTTTTACTATTATTGGGATATCCGTTCTAGTGTATTATTCCAGGATATATGGAGACAAGCAAGGTATTCCAAAGGTTTTGAGAACTATAATTGTTGTTCTTATCGTACTTACTTTTATGCAGATTATAGCCTATGTTGGCATATTTGATTTGGTGTTTAACTTAAGAAAATTAGCTTCTTAGACATATGTTTTCGGAAAATGCGTTGGAGGTGTGGGATAAAAATGCGGAAGTTTTCTAGTATTTGGGGGCCGGATGTGAGCATATCCCTTTGGATAATTGCTATTGCGGTTGTAATAGTAGGCTATTACAATGTTCTGTTAGGTGTTGCAGGTGCACTGCTTTTGGGCTATCTCATATATCACAACCTTCAGGCTGCAAACAGAAAAAAGGAAGAACTCAGATTATATATAGAAAATTTATCAGAAAACGTAGATACTGCAACCAAGAATGCCATTCTGAACCTGCCCTTTCCACTGGTGATAATCGATGATCAGGGCATAATTAATTGGTACAACATGCTTTTTTCATATATATTTCAGGGAGAGTACATACTCGATAAGAAGCTTTCCTCCTACTTAAGCGGAGTGGATATCGGAAGAATTCTAAAGAATGGTATGGATGAGTTCAAGAACATCAATATCAAGGACAGGTATTATGATATATACTGCAACCTGATAAACCTGAATGAGAACGGTGAGGAAAAGAACATTATAATAATGTATCTTGTTGATAAGACTGATTTCATCGCTCTTAAAAACAAATATAATGATGAAAAGCCAGTGACTGCTGTTCTGCAGATGGATAACATTGAAGAGGTGCTTAAAGAAACTGAGGAGGCATCAAGGCCTGCTTTGGTAGCAGAAGTAGACAGGCGGATAAATGCATGGGCAGTACTTATCAATGCTTCCATTCAAAAATATTCCAATGGAGAATATATGCTTCACCTCAACAACAAGCAGCTGGCAGCCATTGAGGAGAAGCGGTTCGACATACTGGACAGCATCAGGGAAATCAACGCAGGAAATAGGATACCTGTAACTCTCAGTATTGGAGTAGGAGTAAATGGTAAGAACCATGCAGAGCTTCAGAAATTTTGCATGAGTGCTATGGATATCGCCTTGGGTAGAGGAGGAGATCAGGCAGTTGTCAAGGATAATGAGAAGCTTTCCTTCTATGGAGGCAAGACCAAGGCCGTTGAGAAGAGGACAAGAGTAAAGGCAAGAGTTATAGCTTATGCATTAAGGCAGCTTATGGAGCAGTCTGATGATGTGCTTATAATGGGTCATGAAATGCCCGATCTTGACTGCCTGGGGTCTGCTCTGGGCATATACAGGTGCTGTAAGAGTCTGAACAAGGAAGTAAACATAGTACTGAATAAAGTAAATGCAGGAATAGCAAATCTTTGGGCAGAGCTCCAAGAGGACGAGGAATATGAGAATGTGTTTATCAGTCCTGCCGAAGCACTGCAGAAATGTGGAAAAAATACTCTGCTTGTGGTTGTAGATGTGCACAGACCCGCCTTTACAGAGCAAAAACTGCTAGTAGACAAAGCTGAAAAAATTGCAATAATAGACCATCATAGAAGAGGCACCGAATTCATTGAGGATGCAGTAATTACTTATATAGAGCCTTATGCATCCTCCACAAGTGAACTGGTTACAGAATTGCTCCAATATATGTTTGAAAAGCCCAGGATAAAGCAAATAGAGGCTGAAGCCTTACTGGCAGGGATATTCATAGATACCAAAAACTTCTCCTTCCAGACTGGGGTAAGGACCTTTGAGGCTGCATCTTATCTGAGGAAGATGGGTGCGGATACTACCTTGACAAGACAGCTTTTCCAAGATGACATGGCGACTTTCCTTACCAGGGCTGAAGTAGTCAAGGCGGCGCAAATGTATAAGAATAATATAGCTATATCCACTATACCGGAGGATGCAAAGAATCCTGCGCTGGTAGCTGCTCAGGCAGCAGATGAGTTGTTGAATATCAAGGGCATAAATGCCTCTTTTGTTCTGTCAAGCATAGAGGATGATATTTTTATAAGTGGAAGATCCCTTGGGGATATTAATGTGCAGGTGGTGTTGGAAAAGCTCGGTGGCGGAGGTCACCTCACAGTAGCTGGGGCACAGCTTTCCGGCCTTACTTTGGAAGAGGCCATAGGTCAGTTGAAAAAGGCAGTAGAGGAATATCTTAAGGAAGGTGAGAGATAAATGAAGGTTGTACTTTTACAGGATGTTAAGGATCTGGGCAAGAAGGGGGAACTAGTTAATGCCAGCGATGGCTATGCAAGAAATTTCCTGTTTCCAAGGAAGCTTGCAGTCGAGGCTACAGCAGGGAAGCTCAAAGAAATAGAGGACAAGAGAAGCTCTCAAAAGAATAAGAAGGAAAACGAATTAAAAGCAGCTAAGGAGCTTGCCGATAAGCTAAGCAAAGTAGAAATAAGCTTCAGGACAAAGGCAGGAGAAAATGGTAAGCTATTTGGTTCCATTACAAGCAAGGATGTAGCTGATGCAATAAAAGCGCAGCAGAAGATAGCGGTAGATAAGAAGAAGGTAATACTTCACGAGGCTATTAAAGCAATAGGAACTTATCAGGTCGAGATCAAAGTGTATCCGGAGGTTTCTGCCAAAATAAACGTGAAGGTAGTTGAAGAATAGATATCTTAGGAAGGGGTTATAGAGGTGGGGCATAATCGCAGCAGTATACGCAGCAATGATGTATCAATTGACGTACTTGTTGATTTTACAAAAAAACTGTACTCCAGTGAAAAGACAAAAAAGTTGGACAGCATTACGGATAAAAAGGAGAAGGTTTACATATTGCATGAGATAGTATCCGGTAAAATGAAAACCGAAGAAATAGTAGAGGATAAACTGGAGTCACTAATTGAAGACATTAAGGACAAGCTTTCTGATGCCGCAGCTAAAAGGTATATAGAAGAAGGCATAAGGAAAGAAGTTCTAAAGCGCATGGAGATGAGAGAAAAAGAGTATCTGAATGAAATGAAGCTTCAGGTAATTAATAAGCATACAGGGCTTGAAAATGCTACTACTCTCAAAAAATATGCGAATTTGGAGCGCATGAAGCTAATAAAGCTTTCAAAATCAATAATGGACGTAATGCGGCCAAAAAAACAGGAGGAAATAATAGGGCAGCAGAAATCAGTTTCTGCGTTGCTATCCAAGATAGCCTCGCCTTTTCCTCAGCATGTGATATTGTATGGACCTCCGGGAGTAGGCAAAACTACAGCAGCACGTCTTGCCCTTGAAATTGCTAAAGGAAGAAAACATACTCCCTTTGGCAGGACTGCAAAATTTGTAGAGGTTGATGCGACTACACTCAGGTGGGACCCCAAAGAGTCAATTAATCCTCTTTTAGGTTCTGTACATGACCCTATTTTTCAGGGGGCCAATAAGGAGCTTGCAGATATGGGTGTTCCTGAGCCCAAACCGGGCTTGGTTACAGAAGCTCATGGCGGAGTCCTTTTTATAGATGAAATAGGTGAATTGGATGTTATGTTTCAGAACAAGCTGCTTAAAGTTCTTGAAGACAAGAAGGTCAAGTTTGATTCTTCTTATTATGATATCAGTAATGAAAATATACCTCGTTATATAAAGATGCTATTTGAAGAGGGAGCTCCGGCTGATTTTGTACTTATAGGAGCAACCACCAGAGCTCCTGAAGAGATAAATCCGGCTCTTCGGTCACGTTGCGCAGAGGTGTTCTTTAATCCTCTAAGCAGTTCGGATATAACTGAGATAGTTATCAATGCAGCCAATAAGCTTGGTGCAGATATAAGCAGTGAAGGAGCGGAGCTTATAAGCAGCTATACTTATGAAGCCAGAAAGGCAGTAAATATTCTGGCAGACTGTTATAGCAGCATGGTCAGTGACAGCTGCGGAGATAAGAATATTGAGATATCTATAGATTGTATAAAGGAAGTTATCAGTAAAGGCAGATTTGTACCTGTAAACAAAAAGACTTCTCAAAACATAAAAGAAATCGGGCGTATCAACGGTCTTGGAGTGAATGGTTTTCTTGGCAATGTCATTGAGCTGGAAGCGGTGTGCTTTGCGAGAGAAGACGAATCAGGCAGTGTAAGATTCAACGAGACAGC
>LOES01000152.1 GCA_001515955.1 Clostridia bacterium BRH_c25
AATGAACCGGCAGCTGAAGGCTTAAGCGGGAGCATAACAGTAAACGGCTCTACATCAGTACAGCCACTGGCTGAAGAGCTTGCAAAAGTTTTTAAGACTAAAAACCCTAATGTGACAATAGATATACAGGGTGGCGGATCTGGTGTTGGTGTAAAGTCTGCTATGGATGGAGTAGTTGATGTAGGAATGGCTTCAAGAGAACTCAAAACTGAAGAAAAGTCACTTAAGGAGTTCAAAATTGCCGTGGATGGCATAGCAGTAATAGTAAATCCTGCAAATGGTGTTTCAGACCTCACAGTCGAGCAGATATTTAAGATTTATACCGGTGAAATCACAGACTGGAAGGATGTAGGAGGCAATCCCGGGAAAATAACAGTTGTAACAAGAGAAGAAGGCTCCGGCACAAGAGGAGCATTTATAGAGCTTACAGGGATTGACACTGATGATGGAGATAAGACAATTGCTTCAGCAATAACACAGGGTTCCACAGGTGCAGTAATAACAACAGTTTCAGGTGACCCTAATGCCATAGGCTTTGCTTCCTTCGGCTCAGCAAAGGATAAGACTGAAATAAAAATGATAAGTGTAGATGGAAAAGCATGTACAGAAGAGAATCTCAATTCCGGAGTCTACAAGATAGCAAGACCTTTCCTGATGCTTACAAATGCAGAGCCAACAGGTCTGTCAAAGGAATTCCTGGATTTCGTACTCAGCCCGGAAGGACAGGAAGTTGTTGTTGAACATGGTTACCTCAAGGCTGTAAAATAGATATACCCAACCCAATTATTACCCTTGTCCCAGCTTCTGGCTGAAAACCAACAGCCAGAAGCTTTTATACGTTTAAAATTCGACTTAACATTTACTTAACATTCAATTAACAGACAATTAATAACTCATTTGAGGTATTGTATTACAATCAATATAGGCGGTATATATAATTTTCTTTAAAAACTACATAAATGCACATCATATATATAATTGTTATTATTAAACGGTTATAAAAATACTGGGGGAGTGAATATGAAGGCTTATGAACGGGTGATACAGCTAATACTTTTCGTAAGTGCAATAATAGCCATACTGGGAGTTATATTGATTACTTACTTCATTATCAACGAGGGTTACCCTGTGATTCAGAAGGTTGGTTTGCTTAAATTTATTACAGGTCAAAAATGGGCCCCTACACGAGGAATATATGGAATATATCCTATGATACTGGGTTCTCTGTTTGTTACACTCGGGGCGCTTGTACTGGGTGTGCCTGTAGGAATCGGCTGCGCTGTCTTTCTTGCAGAACTGGCAAAGCCAAGAATAGTCAGGATAATAAAGCCCGGTATTGAGCTGCTGGCAGGAATACCTTCTGTTATATTCGGACTGTATGGCTTGACGGTTATTGTACCCTTTATAAGAAAGGTATTTAACAATCAGGGCTTTAGTATACTGGCAGGGAGCATAATATTGGCTGTTATGATTCTTCCTACCATTATAAATGTTTCAGAGAGTGCAATAAGGTCAGTGCCAAAAGACTATAAGGAAGCGTCCTTGTCTTTGGGTTCCTCCCACTGGCAGTCCATAAAAAATGTAATTGTGCCTGCTGCACGTTCAGGTATTATAGCAGGAGTCATACTTGGTATGGGCAGGGCTATCGGAGAGACCATGGCGATAATAATGATAGTCGGAAACAGTCCCTTGGTGCCTGAAAGCATACTATCTTCAGTAAGGACGCTTACAGGTAACATAGGCATTGAAATGGGCTATGCCAGTGGAGAGCATCAGAAAGCATTATTTGCTACAGGTATAGTACTATTTGCCTTTATCATGCTGCTTAACATAGCCGCAAACCTGATTCCCCAAAAGGTAGGTGAATAAAATGACAGATCAAAATATAACATCCGGTAGTGTAAATAAAATCAAGAAGGCTGAGAAGATAGCATTTGCATTCCTTTGGGCAGCAGCAATCATAACTGTAATAGTGCTGGCAGCCATAGTAGGAAGCGTGCTGATAAACGGGATCAGTCACTTGAGTCTGGAGTTCCTGACCCGGGAGCCTGAGAATATGGGCAAAGAGGGCGGCATATTCTCTATAATAATAACAACTGTCTACCTGGCATTGTTTTCTCTCATAATTGCAGCACCTATAGGCATTTGTGCCGCGATTTTCCTCACGGAGTATGCCAAGGAGGGTCCTGTTATCAGACTTATAAGATTCGGTACCGAGTCACTGGCAGGGATTCCTTCTATTATTTTCGGACTTTTCGGCTATGTTTTCTTCGTTGTGTTTTTAAAATTTAGATATTCCATGGTATCAGGGGGACTTACACTCACGCTTATGATACTGCCTACCATAATAAGAACGGCTGAGGAAGCAATAAAGATGGTTCCCAGGTCATACAGGGAAGGAAGTCTTGCATTAGGGGCAACCAAATGGCAAACAATATACAAGGTGGTTCTTCCTGCCGCAATTCCCGGAATACTGACAGGGGTCATACTCGGTATAGGCAGGGTGGCAGGTGAGACAGCAGCAGTCATATATACGGCAGGAAGTTCATTGGGACTGCCCAATTCAATATGGCGACCCGGAAGAACAATGGCGGTCCACCTTTATATACTGGCATCCGAAGGATTATCAAAAAACAATATGTATGCAACTGCAACAGTTCTAATAATTACTGTGCTCATCATAAATTTTGCAGCTAACAGAATGATAAAGCACTTTATCAAAGCTTGACAGGGGGAGAAAAAAATGTCTGAAAATAAGATTGAGGTTAGTAAACTGAATTTATATTATACAGACTTCCAGGCACTGAAAGATGTTGACATAAATATAAACAAGAATGCCGTCACAGCCTTTATAGGCCCTTCGGGCTGCGGTAAGTCAACATTTTTGAGAACGCTTAACAGAATGAATGACCTTATTGATGGTGTGAGGATTGACGGAAAAGTAACATTGGATGGTACTGACATTCACAAATATGATGTGATAGAATTAAGAAAAAGAGTAGGGATGGTATTCCAGAAACCCAATCCCTTTCCGATGTCGGTATATGACAACATAGCCTATGGACCAAGAGTACATGGAATTAAAGATAAGAGAAAGCTGGATGAGCTGGTTGAGAAAAGTCTCAAGAGTGCTGCAATATGGGAAGAAGTAAAAGACAGGCTTAAAAAGTCGGCATTAGGATTATCCGGCGGGCAGCAGCAAAGATTATGTATTGCCAGGGTACTTGCAGTAGAGCCTGAAGTACTTCTGATGGATGAACCGACTTCAGCACTGGATCCGGGCTCCACTATTAAGATTGAAGACTTGATGGAGCATCTTAAAAAGAATTATACTGTAGTAATCGTCACGCATAACATGCAGCAGGCAGGGCGCATATCCGACTACACAGCCTTTTTTCTGAACGGCGAGATAGTGGAATGCGATTTGACAGAGAATGTCTTTTACAAACCGAAGGATAAGAGGACAGAGGATTATATAACAGGAAGGTTCGGATAAATGACGAGTAAACAAGATGGAGGTGAGAGGATGACACGTAATTATTTTGACCAGGAGCTGCAGGAACTGCAGGTATCTCTGCTGAAAATGAGCAGTATGGTTGAAGAGACCTTGGGCAACTCTATAAAGGCACTTAAGATTCAGAATGTTGAGATGGCACAGGAGGTCATAAAAAATGATGACGTTATAGATGATATGGAGAAATTTGTGGAAGACAAGTGTCTGAAGCTAATTGCACTGCAATCTCCTTTGGCTAAGGATCTGAGGATTATCGCTACAGCGCTGAAGATAATAACCGATCTTGAGAGAATTGCGGACTATGCAGTAGATATATCGAAAATAACAATCAAGCTCGCAAACGAAAAATATATAAAAGAACTGATCGATATACCCAGGATGGCTGAAATTGCTGTACGAATGGTAAAGGGATGTATCGATGCCTATGTGCATCTGGACACGGAGGAAGCCCGGGAAGTAGCTAAAATGGATGATGAGGTGGATGGGCTGTATAATCAGATTTTCAGAGAATTGCTAGTCATAATGATGGAAGATCCCAAGACCATCACCCAAGCCACATACTTCCTGCTGATAAGCAGATATCTTGAAAGAATAGGGGATCATGTGACCAATATATGTGAGCGCATTATCTACGCTGTGACAAGTGAACATGTAGATTTAAACGATTAGAGGATGTTTCAGAGAAGCATCCTTTTTCCATTTTTCACTATTGCTATTGCTATAGCCCATGTCCAAATACTGTAGTATAATATAAACTTGGTATGATATAATATTATGTAAAAGTTAACGGCTAGATATTTCGCGAAAAACATTTTACATCATAAATTCAGATTTCGCGTAAATAGTACGTTGATTGTTATTGAATTCGCACTATACCCGATGTAATACCCTAAGTGCGTTCAATATTATTGGGAATTTTATGCATCAGGGAGAACTTTTGCTGTAAGGAGGAAATGGATTTGGTAAATACGGGCGTAGAGATAATAGAAGTACGTCCTTCAAGTATAGCTGAGGAGTTGGGCATCAAAAAAGGAGATAAGCTTATAACCATAAACGGTGCAGGCATCAAGGACATACTTGAATATAAATACCTGACTACTGATGAGTTTCTGGAAGTTGAAATAGAGCATGGCAATGGGGAGATATGGATTTATGAGGTACTGAAGGAATACGACGAGGATATTGGAATTGTCTTTGAGGGAATCATTGACAAACCGAAATCCTGCCACAATAAGTGCATTTTCTGTTTCATAGACCAGCTTCCCTCTGGAATGAGGGAAACCTTGTATTTTAAGGATGATGACACAAGACTGTCATTTCTGCAGGGGAACTTTGTGACATTGACAAACCTCAGTGGAAGAGAGATAGACAGGATAATCAGATACCGGATAAGCCCGATAAATGTGTCGGTGCATACAACAGATCCGGAGTTAAGAAAAACGATGCTGAACAATAAAAATGCAGGAAGGCTGATGGATTACCTTGAAAGGCTGAAGGAAGGCGAGATAGAAGTCAAGGCTCAGATAGTCCTTTGTCCCGGAGTAAATGATGGAGAGAAGCTATTCAAGACTCTCAGGGATCTGGCTGAGCTGCATCCCGAACTGAGCTGTGTAGCGGTTGTGCCTGCCGGGATAACCAAACACAGGCAAGGACTCTATGAACTGAAGGAATTTGATGAAGCTTCAGCTGCTGCAGTAATTGAACAGGTGAGAGAATTGCAGAGTAAGTTCCTCTCTAAGCTAAAGACCAGGTTTGTATTTCTGTCTGATGAGTTCTTTTTAATTTCGGGGAAGGAACTACCCAAGTATGATGAATATGAAGGCTTCAGCCAGTTGGAAAACGGTGTAGGACTAATAACGCTTTTCAATGAAGAGCTGGAGGACTCCCTTAAAAGGCTGGGTAGTTATAAAAAGAAGAAAAGAGCAGTATCAATAATAACAGGAGAATATGCTTTTTCCAACATGAAAATGGCAGCTTCAAGAATAGAGGGCAGTATCGGGGACCTCAAAATAAGCATATTTCCGATAGTCAACGATTTCTTCGGACATGGTGTGAAGGTAGCCGGTCTGCTCACAGGAAAAGACATAATAGACCAGTTAAAGGGTAAAGCTATTGGAAATGATATATTCATACCGGAAAGCATGCTTAAAAGGGATGAAAGAATTTTTCTTGATAATGTTACTGTGGAACAGCTGGAAAAGGAGCTTGGTTTAAAGGTCACCATATGCAAGGAAGATGGGAGCAACCTTGTTAAGAATATATTATCCCTTTAAATGATTCATATGGCATAATGTAGTGGCGGACATTGTTCGCCAATTAGGAGGTGGGGCTTTTGGCAAAGCCGATTGTTGCAATAGTAGGACGTCCCAATGTTGGGAAATCGACCCTTTTTAACAAGATAGCAGGAAAAAGAATTTCCATAGTGGAGGATCATCCGGGGGTCACAAGGGACAGGATTTATACTGAGGTTGAATGGCTGGATAAGACTTTCACTCTCATTGATACCGGAGGGATTGAACCATACAGTGAAGACTTGATATTGAAGCAGATGAAACAGCAGGCGGAAGTAGCGATAGATACTGCAGAGGTCATTGTTTTCCTTGTTGACGGACAGGAGGGGATAACCTCCTCTGACCAGGAGGTGGCAAACCTGCTTAGAAGGGCAAAAAAGAATATAATACTGACAGTTAACAAGATTGATGCACCAAAGTATAAGGATAATATTTATGAATTCTACAATCTCGGACTAGGTGAGCCTATAGGTATTTCCTCCGGCCAGGCCTTGGGTCTTGGGGACTTGCTGGATGAAATAATAAAGAACTTTCCCCCTGAGGGAGAAGAGGAATATGATGAATATACAATCAAGGTTGCTGTAGTAGGCAAACCTAATGTAGGGAAGTCCTCTCTGATTAACAGAATACTTGGAGAGGAAAGGGTAATAGTAAGTGATGTACCCGGCACTACAAGAGATGCAATTGACACACCCTTCACTATAGGGGATAGCAAATACGTATTTATAGATACGGCAGGGATGAGAAAAAGAGGCAAGGTGTTCGAAAATATTGAAAGATACAGTGTTGTCAGGTCTTTGACTGCTATTGAAAGAGCAGATGTTTGCCTTATGCTGATAGATGCAAAGGAAGGGGTCAGCGAGCAGGACAGCAAGATTGCCGGTTATGTGAATGACCAGGGCAAGGCTGTGGTCATAGTTGTAAATAAATGGGATGTAGTGGAAAAGGATGAGAAGACAATAGACAGATATAAAGCAGAAATAAAAAATGAGCTTCCATTTATGGACTACGCACCGATGATTTTTATATCAGCTTTGACAGGACAGAGAGTAACTAAGGTGCTGGAGCTTATAAAGCATGTTTCCAATCAGCATGCCATGAGGATTTCTACAGGTATGCTGAATGATATTGTCAGCGAGGCGGTGCTTATGAATCAACCTGCTATTTCAGGAGGAAGAAGGCTAAAGGTTTATTATGCCACACAGGTTTCTGTAAAGCCTCCTACCTTCGCCCTTTTTGTAAACGAGCCGTCCCTGATGCATTTTTCTTATCAGAGGTATATAGAGAACCAGATCAGGAAAGCCTTCAGCTTTGAAGGAACTCCCATAAGATTTTTGTTGAGGAAGAGAGAGTAAAAAATAGGGGGGCAATGTCATGAAATATTTGCTTGCGAGTATCATAGCATATCTGCTGGGTAATTTTGCTACGGCATATCTGGTATCCAGAGCTGCGGGGAAGATAGATATTAGAAAGCATGGCAGCGGGAACGCCGGTTCCACGAATGTCTTAAGGGTTCTGGGTGTAAAGGCTGCTGTTCTTGTTTTTGTGGGCGATGTACTGAAAGGTGTGGCGGCTGTTCTGATAGGCAGGTACCTTGCCGGAAGCTATGGTGAGCTTCTTGCGGGAATTTTCGTGGTTATAGGCCACAACTGGCCTATGGTTTTAAAAGGCAAAGGCGGGAAAGGAATTGCAACGACAATAGGATTGATGCTGCCTATAGACCCGCTGATGGTAGTTCTTATAGTAATTACAGGAATAATAATCATTGCAGTTACAAAATATGTTTCTTTGGCATCGGTGGCTGGAGTGGTTATTTTCCCAATAGCAATGATAATAACGCACAAGCCTATGGAATACATAATCTTCAGTCTGGTTCTGTCGGCAATGGCGGTGTTCAAGCACAGATCCAACATAGTCAGGCTTGCCAAAGGCAAGGAATCGAAGCTTGGACACAAGACAAAACCGGAGCAGGAGGTAATTTAATGGACAACCTTATTACTATTGTCGGAGCCGGAAGCTGGGGAACAGCAATAGCAGTGCTCCTGGCAACCAAAGGCTTTAATGTGAAGCTTTGGGTAAGGGACAAGGAGCTTATAGATACAATAAAGGATACCAGAGAGAATTCCGAGTATCTGCCCGGTACAATTCTTCCGGAAAGCGTACTTGTGTCTTCAGACATGGAATATTGCTGCAAGGGCAGCGGGACTGCTATAATTGCAGCTCCTTCCCATGCAATGAGGGATATATGCAGTAAAATGGGGCAGTTCATATCCAAGGATCAGGTAATAGTCAGCTTGACTAAAGGAATTGAGAATGATACCCTACTCAGAATGACCGAGGTTATTACGGAATTCATGCCTGAGAATGAGGTAGCTGCAGTGTCGGGTCCGAGCCATGCGGAAGAAGTGGCGAAGGGTATACCTACAGCTGTAGTTGCTTCCTCGAAGAAAAGGGCAGTGGCGGAATACATACAGGATATATTTATGACTCCATTATTCAGAGTATATACCAACCCGGACATAGCAGGTGTTGAACTTGGTGGAGCCCTGAAGAATATAATTGCATTAGGGGCCGGTATTATTGACGGGCTTGGACTTGGCGACAATACAAAGGCTGCAGTAATGACCAGAGGCATTGTAGAGATGGCCAGGCTTGGCGAATCGCTGGGAGCAAGCAGAAACACCTTTGCGGGCTTGTCGGGGATAGGAGACCTGATTGTTACCTGCACAAGCATGCACAGTAGAAACAGAAGGGCAGGAATAGCGATTGGCCAGGGCCAATCTGTGGAAGAGGTGCTTGGAGGTACAAGGATGGTTGTGGAAGGGATAAGGACTACCAAATCCGCCTATCAACTGTCCCTTAAGCAGAAGATTGAGATGCCGATTACCCAGGAAATATATAACCTTCTATTTAATAAAGCGGATATCAGAGATTCAGTGATGAATCTGACCATGAGATCAAAGACCCATGAGATGGAAGACATAGCGGAATTGAAGGGATTTGACTGGTAGAGATAGTATAGCGACCAAGGGGTCGCTTATTTTTTTGTAATAAAAAATGCACATGCACATATATATTAAGAGAAAGTGTCTATGTAATTATTTCAACATTATTAAGGAGGGAAGAGTGTGGAAGGATACGATGTTTATCGCGATATAGGAGAAAGAACTGAAGGCAGTATTTACATAGGAGTTGTGGGACCTGTCAGAACAGGAAAATCCACCTTCATTAAGAGATTCATGGATTTGCTTGTACTTCCCAATATGGACAATGAGTTCAAAAGGGAAAGGGCTCGTGACGAGCTTCCTCAGAGCGCAAATGGCAAGACGATAATGACAACAGAGCCTAAGTTCGTCCCTAACGAACCTATTGAGCTGGTTCTAAAGGAAAATGCGAAATTCAAGGTCAGACTGGTTGACTGTGTCGGCTATTTAGTTGAAGGCGCCCTGGGGCATTTGGAGGATAGTGTTCCTAGAATGGTCAACACTCCATGGTTTGAAAACCGCATACCCTTTGAAGAAGCTGCCGAAATTGGAACCAGAAAGGTTATTGCAGACCACTCCACAATAGGTCTTGTAGTAACTACCGATGGTTCCATTACAGACCTTCCAAGGAGGAGTTATATAGAAGCAGAGGAAAGGGTTATAAAAGAGCTGAAAGAACTGGAAAAACCCTTTATAATAGTACTAAATTCCGCAAAGCCCAGGGCACAGGAGACTATTGAGCTTAGAGAAGCCCTTGAAACCAAATATAATACTCCTGTCATTATAGTTGATGCTCTGAATATGGAAATGGGTGATCTGGATGGAATCCTGGAAAAGGTACTCTTTGAATTCCCGGCAAGAGAGATAAATTTCCATATGCCTCGATGGATGGATACATTAGATCTGGAGCATTGGCTTAAGAAATGTATAGTAGGAGATATCAGAACCAATCTCAGTGAAGTAAACAGAATAAGGGATGTCGATGATGCAATAAAGAGATTCGATGGAGCAGAAAACATTCAGGCGGTAGAAATATCAGATATGCGCCTGGGTGAAGGGGTAGTTAATATAACTATCGATTTGAACGAGGGTTTGTTCTTCAGGATACTTGGAGAAGTTTCCGGCTACAGCCTTGAGGGGGATTATCAGCTCATTTCTCTCGTTAAGGAGCTGGCTCAGTCAAAGCGTGAGTATGATAAAGTAAAAGCAGCTTTAGGCGATGTCAAAGAGTTCGGATACGGTATGGTAGCTCCCTCGGTAGATGAAATAAAGCTGGAGGAGCCTGTGATTGTTAAGCAGGGCAGTAAATTTGGTGTAAGATTGAGAGCAAGTGCCCCATCCCTGCACATTATAAAAACAGATATTGAGACTGAGATTGCTCCGATAGTCGGTACAGAAAAGCAAAGTGAGGAGTTTATCAAATATTTCATGGAAGAGTTTGAGAATAATCCGCAAAAGATATGGGAATCCAACATGTTTGGAAAATCCTTATATGATATGGTCAAGGAAGAGCTGCAGGGCAAGCTTTATAAGATGCCTGAAGATATTCAGAGCAAGCTGCAGCTTACACTGCAAAAGGTGGTCAATGACACCAAAGGCAGCCTGATATGTATAATCATATAGCTTAATGCAGTACCAAGCGTTCCGGTTGGTTGTGGCCGGAACGCTAAATTTTTTTTAAAAGCTTGAAACTTTTTTGCTTGCCTTGTAGTATCTACTTATAGGTATAATAAATTATGCTTTTGAAAATTTAAGGGGGTTATTCGATGACTGAAGAAATGAATAGAAATAGGGATTCTGTGGAGCTGAAAATTGCAGCAAAGGAGAATCTTGATGGGAAGTGGCTTGTGGCTATAGCTGTATGCCTGGTTGCATGGCTGCTGATAGAGGCTTTTACATCAAATAATGGTGCAAATGCTTCATATAAGTACGTGATGGAGAACGGCAGCTTTGTAAGAATGAGAGATGGAAATAATTCTTTCAGGAATCTCATGTCACTTGTGGGCTTTATAATAGGCGGACCTATTTACTATGGTGTTGCAGCTTTTTTTCTGAAGCTGGCAAGACACGAGCCTGCTGAGTTTTCTGAACTGTTTTCCGGGTTCAGTCTGTTCAAGACCAACTTTGTTTTGAACTTTTTCATTATACTTTTCACATTTCTATGGACAATGCTTCTTATAGTACCGGGTATTATTGCAGGAATAAGCTATTCAATGGCCTACTATATAGTAAATGACGATCCGAATGTTGGAGCGCTGGAGGCTGTAAGAAGAAGCAAGGAAATGATGAATGGCAACAAGATGAGGTTCTTTGAGATGTGGTTGGGCTTTCTGGGGTGGTTCATATTAGGTGTTGTAACCCTTGGACTGGGTATGCTATATGCAATTCCTTATTACAGAGCGGCGAAGGCCAATTTTTATCTGGATTTGAAAGAGAGTTATAGCGGATAAAAGAAAGTGATAGGTATCAAAGCCTATCACTTTCTTTTATCCTTCTTATGTTTCTTTAAAGTGTTCTCAGATGCCTGTACTGTTATTGAATCTGTGTAGGGCATCCGTGTTGTCTCATTTCTTCCTTCGTCAATGTTCCCTGTACTGCTGGTGGTATAGGTGTTTTTCGCTTCTTTTGAATGCTTCAGAATGACAGCTCCTTTCTAAAAGTACTATTGTTATTTTGCATATAAATGAAATTCTTATACTGTTTTTCTGTATAACTAGTATTAGATATATTGTATTATTATTCCATAAAAGAGCCTGCTGTTGTCAAAACAGGAAAATATAAACCTTGCATTATATAGAATATTTTAATAGACTTTATAGATGTACACTTTTTTAAAGCCTTGGGAAAAGATGGGTCCAAGCTGCTCAGAATAATTTTGTGTTCCTATGGAGAGGAGGATTCTTTTGAGAAAGTTTGTTGACATATTGCTAATTTCAGTACTTATATCATTAATGATATTTTCCGGCAGTCTCTTTATAAAGGTTAACAGAGAATTGGATATGCAGCTGGAAGCGCGTGATTTAATTCCTGAAGAAGATATCGGCAGTACTGATGTAAATTTAACCGAAGACAACGCACTTGATGCTTATAGTAATAAATACGATACTATTCTATACTTAGATAGTGGACAAGCATATACTGATGAAACCGAAACAAGTACTAATCATATTGATAATGAATATGAAATATATGAAGAATATAAAATAGTAAAAGAGGAATATGAAAGTAACATTAAAAAAAATCAAGAAAAACAGGAGAAAATAGCAACCGGCAGCTTTGACCCGGAATCCAGTATCAATAACAGAGGAAGAATCGATAGGAGACAGCTGGTCAAGTCTAATGAAGCGGATTTATATACCTATACGGATTTACCTGTTGAGCTTCTCGATTGGTGGGATACTGTTGACAAGCTGTTTGAAAAGGATATTCCCGTTGTTGTAATTGACGTGGAGACCGGAAAAAGCTTTAAAGCTGCAAGAACCTATGGCTCCAACCATGCAGATGCAGAGACACTTACCGCCGAAGATACGGCTGTTATGAAGGAGATCTGGGGTGGCGAATGGAATTGGGAAAGGCGCGCTGTGATAGTTCTGATAAACGGGAGAAAACTGGCGGCATCTGCAAGCGGTATGCCACATGCAGGCTTGGACGGCATTCCGGAAGGTGAGAACGTGGAGAACAGAAGCGGGGATTTTGGCACAGGAGCCAATCTGGATAGAATAAAGGGCAACAATATGGAGGGACACTTTGATATACACTTCTTAAACAGTAGAACCCATGGGACGGATAAAATTGATGAAATGCACCAGCAAATGATTCAAAAAGCATCTACACATAACAATATTGAACGCAATTAAGATATTACATCGGGTATAGTGCGAATTCAATAACAATCAAGGAAACATTTCGCGAAATTTGAATTAAGAATGTAAAATGTTTTTCGCGAAATATATAGTAAGCAAAAATATTTTTATAAATATGAAACAAATCGGGGACAACTGCAGTATATAATATAGATAGTAAATTCATTGACGGGAGCGGATTATTATGGGATGCAGAAGGCGGGAGCATAGGGACGGTGGCTTTGAGGACATGAACATGAATCGCAATAATCGCCACGGAGGCTGCAACTCCTTGGTGGGGCTTATATTTAGCATAATATCCTTTTCTATTACCCTGGCGTTCAAAATCGTTGAGGTAGTATTTCAGACTTTATTCGGACTGCTTTCGGGAATGGGATCAGGCACACGTAATGCACAAACTGCAAAGGATAATACTGAAAGAGTCTGGGACGAGAAACAGGCTGCCAGCTATACGGTAAGCAGCTCCAAACAAGAGGCTGCAGGGAAAAAGTCTGAAGACAAAGCAGGAAGCGATGAAAAAAGCAAGGTAAGAGAGTTCAGGAAGACTGAGAACACCGGAGCAGAAGAAAAGCATAAAACTGAGGAAGTGCATAACAAGGATTTCTACGTTGTATTGTTCATCCTGACAATGATACCTGCGATAGTGGCCCTGGCAATGGGTAAGCTGCTTTATGCAGGTGCAATAGGGGCAGCGGGCTTCGGACTGATGATGGTGGCAGGAATAATTTCCGGCATTGCAGGAAGCATCAAAAGAAAGTCGGCCGAGAAAAAGGAAGAAGAGGTTAATGAAGAACCTGAGAAGGATAATAATGTGGAAAAGCTTATCAAGGATGCTTTCGAGAAGCTGTTTGAGATAAGAAAGGATATTGACAAAATAAAAGATGCGGAAATAAGGGCAAAAATAGAAGCTGTATGCTGCACAGGAGAAAAGATTATAGGAGAGGTCAGAACCAATCCTGAAGGTCTGGTGCATGTGAGGAAGTTCTTCTATTATTATCTTGACGCCTTCGGTGAGATAGTGAAGAAATATCTCAGACTGTCAACCTTTGAAGAATCTTCAGAGGAGGTTTGCAGGCTGGTGGAGGAGACAGAGAAATCCTTTGCAGATATAGACGGGATTTTCAAGGAATTGTGTGAGAAGCTCTTGGAAAAGGACATGATGCATCTTAAGGCAGAGATCAATGTAATAAGAAACAGCAATTAATTTTAAAGTGTATATTTACAAACTGAATAACTACAGTTATACTTATAAATAAATCGAATATATTTTTAATCTTCAGGGATGGGTGAAATTCCCTACCGGCGGTAAAGCCCGCGAGCTGATGCAGCTTTATGCAGTATTGGCAGATTCGGTTAGATTCCGAAGCCGACAGTATAGTCTGGATGAAAGAAGGTGTATATTAAACACTACCCTGGCATTTGCCAGGTTTTTTTTGCAGATATATATTTGTCTGTCAAGCCCTGAAGTGATTTTGCTTCAGGGTTTTATTTTTTTTATTAATCAGGGGATACTAAAATAGTAATATTTGTTAGGAGTGATGGTATTGGATGATTCTTTTTATATGCGGAGAACGCTGGAATTGGCCGCCAGAGGCAGCGGTAGCACAAGTCCCAATCCGCTTGTCGGTGCAGTCATAGTGAAAGCCGGAGAAATCATAGGAGAAGGTTGGCATGAAAAGGCAGGAGAACCCCATGCCGAGATTAATGCAATAATGAATTCAAAAGTGCCGGTAGAGGGTTCAACCATATATGTAAATCTGGAGCCTTGTTCACACTTCGGGCGGACGCCGCCCTGTGCAGCAGAGCTGGTGAAAAGGAGGTTCAAGCGTGTTGTCATGGCAATGGAGGACCCCAATCCACTGGTGGCAGGCCGTGGAATAAAGCTTATGCGGGATAGCGGCATACAGGTTGATGTGGGGCTGAACCGGATCGATGCATTGAAGCTGAATGACATTTTTATCAAGTATATCACCAGAAGGACACCCTTTGTACTTCTCAAAGCAGCAATGACTCTTGATGGGAAGACAGCGACAAAATCCGGAGATTCCAAATGGATAAGCGGAGAGCTTTCACGAGAGTATGTCCATCATTTGAGAAACAGATATTCATCAATACTGGTAGGCCTGAATACGGTAGTAAATGATAATCCTGAGCTTACCACAAGGCTTGAGGGTGTAATAACGAGGAACCCTGTAAGGATAATAGTTGCTTCAAAGGGCAGAATACCAGCTGACGCAAAAGTATTGGCAATAGATGAAAACAGAAGGACCATTGTAGTTTCGACGGGAGACATTACGGAAGAAAAGGCAATGTATTTGAAAAACAAAGGTGCAGAGATAATTATTACAGATAAAAAAGAAGGGAAAACAGACATAAGACAGCTTATGGAGGAACTGAAGAAAAAGGGTATAGACAGCTTGATGGTAGAGGGAGGCGGAACAGTGGCCGCAGCATTTTTGGAGGAAGGGCTCGTTGACAAAGTGGCGTTTTTCATAGCACCGGTAATTATCGGAGGCAAAGGAGCACCGACACCGGTCATGGGAGATGGGGCCGACATCATTAAGGATGGATTCAGGCTGAAATATCAGAGTGTAACCACCTTTGACCAGGATGTGCTGATTGAGGGATATATAAATGTACCTTGGGAGGAGTGAGTTGATACGTTTACCGGAATTGTAGAGGAAACAGGAATTATCAGGGGGGTAAGGAGGGGAGGAAAATCAGCAAGCCTTACGGTGGAATGCAGCAATATACTTGAAGGAACCTTGAAAGGCGACAGTATAAGCGTCAACGGTGTCTGCCTCACTGTTACAGCTCTAAAGGGGAGCTGCTTCGATGCGGATGTAATGCCGGAAACCATGAGGGCAACAAATCTCGGATATCTTAAACCGGGAGATGCAGTCAACTTGGAAAGAGCTCTTTCACCATTGGGGAGATTCGGAGGGCACATAGTATCGGGACATATTGATGGAACGGGTACCATATGTGAAATAAAAAGGGAGGATAATGCCGTCTGGATCGCAATAGAGGCAAGCAGTGAAATACTTAAATATATAATACACAAAGGTTCAATAGCCGTTGACGGTATTAGCCTTACGGTGCAGTATGCGGATGAGAGGGTTTTTAAAATTGCAGTAATCCCCCACACCAGGGATTACACTACCCTGCCCGGCAGGAAGATCGGGTATAAAGCAAATCTTGAATGTGACATCATCGGGAAATATGTTGAAAAGTTATTAAATCGGGAAGACAAGGGAACTAAGGGTGGTGTCACTTTAGAGTACTTGTTGGAGAATGGTTTTTGAGGAGGGAATTAAATGTTCAGTAGAATTGAAGAAGCCTTGGAAGAGTTGAAGAAAGGAAATATGATAATAGTTGTTGATGATGAAGACAGGGAGAACGAAGGAGATCTCCTGATGGCTGCTGAGAAAGCTACTCCGGAAGCTGTGAATTTTATGGCTACCTATGGGAGGGGACTGATATGTGCTCCTATGACTGAAGAACGTCTGGGAGAGCTGAAGCTGGATCCCATGACCAGTAACAATACTGATGCAAAGGAGACAGCTTTTACAGTATCCGTTGATTCCAGAAGCTGTACTACCGGCATATCTGCCTTTGAGAGGGCAGATACAATAAAGGCATTGGTGGATTCCGGTACAAATCCGGAGGACCTTACAAAGCCCGGGCACATATTCCCTTTAAAGGCAAGGGAAGGAGGTGTCTTAAAAAGAGCCGGCCACACTGAGGCAGCAGTGGATCTTGCAAGGATGGCAGGGCTTTATCCTGCAGGGGTTATCTGTGAAATTATGAAGGATGACGGTACAATGGCGAGACTCCCTGACCTTATTGAGTACTCAAAAAAGCATAAGTTGAAAATAATTACAATAGCCGACCTGATAAAATATAGAAGCCGTGAGGAGAAGTTGATCTATAAAGCCGCAGATGCATTTATGCCGACAAAATACGGAGAATTCAGAGTTATGGCTTATGAGAATGCCATAAATGGTGAGCACCATGTAGTGTTGGTAAAGGGAGATGTAACTACAAAGGAGCCTGTTATGGTCAGGGTTCATTCAGAGTGCCTTACAGGAGATGCCTTCGGTTCATTAAGGTGCGACTGTGGTGAACAATTCGCTGAAGCGGCAAGGATGATAGAGAAAGAAGGCAGAGGGGTGCTGCTGTACATGAGACAGGAGGGCAGAGGAATCGGGCTTGTTAATAAAATAAGGGCATATGAGCTTCAGGATACCGGAGTTGATACTGTGGATGCAAATGTAATGTTGGGTTTTCCGGCAGATTTGAGGGATTACGGCATAGGTGCACAAATATTAAAGGATATTGGAGTCAAAAAAATCAGACTGATCACCAATAATCCCAAGAAGCTTAAGGGACTGTCCGGGTACGGACTGGAAATCATAGAAAGGGTACCCATAGAAATTGATGCAAATATAAAGAATGAGAGATACTTGCACACTAAGAAGGAAAAAATGGGGCATATGCTCCATAATGTATAAATGGAGGTAAATTATGAAAGTATTTGAAGGAAATTTAATTGCAGGTAATAGGAAGTTTGCTGTTGTAGTCGGACGATTCAATGAATTTATCAGCAACAAGCTGCTGGGAGGGTGTATTGACGGATTGAAAAGGCATGGCTGTCATGCGGAAAATATAGAAATCAGCTGGGTTCCGGGAGCCTTTGAGATACCGTTGACGGCACAAAAGCTGGCAAAGACGGGCAGGTATGATGCAGTTATATGCCTTGGTGCTGTAATCAGAGGTTCTACTCCGCATTTTGATTATGTCTGCAGTGAAGTATCCAAGGGGATAGCAAAAGTGATGCTTGATACAGGAATGCCTGTAATATTTGGAGTACTGACTACAGAAAACATTGAGCAGGCGATAGAAAGGGCAGGTACCAAAGCAGGGAACAAAGGCTTTGATGCAGCAGTGAGCGCAATTGAAATGGCGAATCTGCTGAGCAGCATAGGATAGTGACAAAGCAGAATTAATAGAGCAGCCACGTATAGCACGGCATAACTATACAAATCTTGATGGTACTAAGAAACTACGCCAAAGAAAAGTCTAACGCCCTCAAATGGTCATCCTTGACCTTGAGGACTTGCTTCGGCATCCTTGCCTTGCATACGACTTTTCTAAGGCGTAGTTCCTAAGTACCATTAACAAGCTTTGTATAAATATAC
Source organism: Clostridia bacterium BRH_c25 (assembly GCA_001515955.1). Next base: position 17,854 of record LOES01000152.1, read on the forward strand.
CTTAGCTAGACGTGGCTGCTCAGAAGTATGTATTAAACTAAAGGCACGGTGTGAGCCGTGCCTTTAATACTGTTATTTTAAATTTTCAGGATTCAGTACATCCAACTCTTTAAGTATGAATTTACCGTCTTTTCTTATTAATACATCGTCGAACCAGATTTCGCCGCCGCCGTACTCCGGTGTCTGTATGCATACCAGGTCCCAGTGGATGGCGGATTTGTTGCCGTTGAAGCATTGGTCATAGGAGCTGCCGGGAGTGAAGTGGAAGCTTCCCATTATTTTCTCGTCAAAAAGAGTATCCTTCATTGGCTTTATTATGTACGGGTTGACTCCTATGGCAAATTCACCTACATATCTTGCACCTTCATCTGTGTCGAATACCTTGTTGATTCTCTCGGTGTTATTTGCAGTGGCGTTTACGATTTTGCCGCCCGCAAACTCCAGTCTTATATTTTCGTAAGTGTAACCCTGGTATTCTGCCGGGGTATTATAGGTTATATATCCGTTGACTGAATCCTTTACAGGAGCTGAATACACTTCCCCGTCCGGAATGTTTGCCTCACCGTCGCATTTTATTGCAGGCAGGCCTTTGATGGAGAAGCTTAAGTCAGTGCCGGCGCCTTTGATTCTTACCTTGTCGGTTTTGCTCATCAATTCTGAAAGAGGATCCATAGCCCTGGACATTTTTGCATAGTCCAGATTGCATACATTGAAATAGAAATCTTCGAACTGTTCTGTGCTCATATTGGCCATCTGGGCCATTGAACTATTGGGATACCTCATTACGCACCATTTCGTTCCTGGTACCCTTATGTCAGTGTGCACCGTCTTGTACCAGCCTGACTGATAGAAGCCCATTTTATCACTGGGGACATCAGACCAATCAGAGGAGTTAAGGGCGCCTCTTATACCAATGTAAGCCTGCATATCCTTCATTCTTTCCGCCTCATAGCGGGCGGTACGGGACATGTGTTCTGGGTCGGTACCCAGCATTAATTCCCTCATAAGTCCTCTTTTTTTGACTGACAGGAAGGGTCTGCCGCCGATTCTGTAAGCTTCCTTGATAAGCTCTGCTGCCAGCTCCTCGCCGGAGTCAAAAACTTCGATGAGAACATTCTCACCAGCCTTAAGCTTTACGGAATAACCTAATAGGTTCTTTGCCATCTGTGTATATCTTGGGTCCTTCAATACAAATACCTCCTATGCATTTCGCGAAAAACATTTAATATTTTTTGTTCAAATTTCGCGTAAATGTTTCCTTGATTGTTATTGAATTCGCACTATACCTGATAGGAATACTTATGTGCGTTCAATATTATATATGCTATTTAAGATTCTCAGGATTCAATACATCCAGCTCTCTGGGAACGAATCTGCCATCTTTCCTTATAAGAACATCATCAAACCATATTTCACCGCCGCCGTATTCCGGTGTCTGTATGCAGACCAGATCCCAATGTACGGAGGATTTATTGCCGTTGAAGCAGTTTTCATAAGCTTCCCCGGGTGTAAAGTGAAAGCTGCCCATGATTTTTTCATCAAATAGTATGTCCTTCATAGGCTTTACTATGTATGGATTCAGGCCCAGGGCGAACTCCCCAACGTATCTTGCTCCTTCATCCGTATCAAAAATCTGATTAATTCCTTCTGTATCATTGCCTGTTGCGTTGATGATTTTTCCATTTCTGAATTCGAGTCTGACATTCTCATAGAGCTTTCCTTCATATTCAGAAGGGGTGTTGTAGGTTATATATCCATTCACCGAATCCTTGACAGGTGCAGAAAATACTTC
>LOES01000153.1 GCA_001515955.1 Clostridia bacterium BRH_c25
CGCTATTGCTTTGTATATCTTCCACTTTATTTCATTGTTTTCTGCAGCTTCTATAAGCCCTGAGAGCTTTGTAAGACTTTCCAGTCTTTCTGTGCCTTCCTTTACAAGGGCTCCCACATATTCATATCTCAGCCTTAGCATATCTGTATCAATATTGGATACATAGCTTGATCCCCTGCTCAAAAGCTCTCTTGCCTGTTCCTCCATGCCCTTTGAGACATATATTTCTGCAAGCTTGACACAGGCAGTACGCCCCAGCTTGTACAGGTTCTCACTGAACACCCTGTCCAAAAACTTACTGTCTTTTTCATAGTCCAGCTTCCCGCTTATCTTTATCTCTGCCAGCAGCTTGACAAAATATGCTTCATAGTTTTCTGTAATTCCCCAGCTTATGCACATTTCCACTGCTTTTTGTGCATATTCCGATGCCTTTTCATACTCTCCCACGGCATAGCAGAATTCCGCCCTATGATGGTAAAAAAACTGTAAATTATTACCTGAATCCTTGAGATTGTTAAGAAGCTCTTCGGAGGTGCTTATATACATGGCCGCCTTCTTGTAATCCTCCATTTCAGTACTTGCAATAATAAGATTTATATTGAGCAGTCCCTTTATCACTATATTCTGAGAAACACGTACAACCTCCAGTGCTTTGTTATAATACTCGATGGTTTCGCTGTAGCGGTCCTCTATCCTGTAAATTTCCGCAATATTGTTATAGCTTTTTTCCATAGAGCTTAGATTGTTCAGCTTCTGACTTACGCTCAGGCACTTTTCGTAATACTCCCTGGATCTTTGCATATCATTATAATATTCAGAATATACATAGCCTATGGAATTCAGTATATATGGCATATATTTATACTCGGAAAGCCTTTCAAGTATGACCATGCCTTTCATTAATAATGAAAGGCCCTCTTCATATTTTTTCTTATTGCATATTGTTCTGCCATAGATAACCAGCGTTCTTGCGTAGAAGCACTCAAACCTATCGGTATCTATAGTATTCATTACTTTTTCCAAAATCTTGATATAGGAATTATATTTCCGTTTATTTGACATTATTTCATTAAGACTAATGACCAGCTCATACAACCCTTCAGGATATGAAACATCCTTCAGCAGTCTTTTTGCTTTTACTGCATACCCAATGGCACTCTTCTTGTCATCAATCCTGTATGAAAGTGAAAACCTTTTTATATATATATCTATCAATGCTTTTAAATCATTTATCTTGCTTGCAGAGTTTTCTACCTCACCGTAGAACTGCATGGATTTGCTGTACTCGCCAATTTGCTCATACAACTCGCCCAGCTTACTGCAGACAACCAGCTTTTCATTACTGACATCTTCCAGACCGAACATATTATATGACTGTTCAAGGAACTGAATGGCCTGACTCACCAGATTGCTGGCTATCATTTTCTCAGCCGAGTTCATAAGATATTCGATGGCTTCTTTGTATCTCATAGCCTTTGTCATATGGAATATAAGCTCATCCTTGTTTTCTCTGTTTTCCCTGGTGAATTTTTCCTCAAGTATATATGAAGCCCCCAGATGATATTTAAGCTTTGTTTCCGGTGGTATTCTTTCGTAGATTGACTTTTTCAGATTGATTGAGCTGAAATCGAAGGATATTCCCCAGTCATCCACTTTTTTTGATAATATGTTGATAGTATCCAGCTGAGAAAGCAGTTTGTTAAGTTTGTCCTCGCTCATATCAAGCATTTTTACCAATATATCTGAGGATACAGCCGTATTGAATATCGATATGGTCTTTATGACCTCATTCTGTAAATTGCTCAGCTTGTTTATCTTGTTCAGTACCAGGTCATCTATATTGAAAGACAAATTCAAAATATCAAAATCAATTTCGTTTAAAATCCATTCTCCTTTGTTATTAACATAAATATGGTTATTTATAAATAGGAAATAAATGATTTCATATATGAATTTTGGATTGCCCTCTGTTTCTTTATATACCTTCGCAGCAAAATCAAGGCATGGTTTGTCCATACCTAATAGAAGCCTTATGTATTCTGCTGTTTCGTTTATGTTTAGATTATTAAGCTCAATAATTTCTGCATATCCACTTTCGGTCAAAGAGCTGCATAACTCTTTTAATTTATCGTTTTCTTCTATACTCTGTATTCCTGCCCCAAATAGAAAATAAATTTTTCCTTTGCCTTCGCTTCTTATAATATAGTTCAACACAGAGAGAGAATCCTCATCAATATAATCAAACCCATTTACAGCCATTACGAAGGAATACTTCACAGAAGCTTCCAACAGGAAGTTTCCCAGTCTATATATAAGCCTCACCTTATCTTCCTGTCTTATTACGCTGCTGCATAACGGAGATGAGGATGAATTTGTTATCTCAGGAACTATATAGGATATATCTGTTATGTACCTGTCAATAATCTCCTTGTCAGTTATCCTCATTACATCTTTGATTAACATGATTATATAGTAAAAGCTGCAGCACATATCCTCGTTCAAGGTATTGAATGCTACTGTTATACCCTCCTGCTCAAGCCTGTAACCGGCTGCCTTGATGAAAACCGACTTACCGGTTCCCATTCCCCCTTTTACCATCGTCACCTTTGGGTAAAGCCTGTTCTCATAAAGATATCCTTTTACAGAACCAATTATTTTTCTAAAATGATGCTCTCTTGATACGAGACTGGTCATATAGCGCGGGAGCTTTTGGATATGCTTCTTGTCTATGATATTAAATTTCTTGTTTAAACTCCTGTTAATATCCTCCACTATTTTTTCCACTGATTCATATCTGTCTCCGGGTTTCAGTGAGGTGCACCTTTTAATTATTTCCGTTATCTGTGCCCGTGTACTATCCTCTGCAGCTCCGAATCTCTCAAGCTCATCCTTGAAGTTAGTACCTTCAACATTGATTTTGCTGAAAATATAGAACATCAGAGAACCAATAAGATAAATATCGGATGCCCTTGAAAAATCCCCGAACTGGAAGGCTTCAGGAGACTTAAAGTAGTTGTTTTCCCTGTCAAACATTACAGATCTCTCAGTACCTTGTATATATGGCAATTTAGAGACCTTTAAAAGTGGTTTCTCTTTCTCATATACAATAAAAAGCTCATTAATATTCACACTACAAAGCAAAAAACCTCTCATGTGCAGATACTTCACTAGTGAACACAGCTGTATCGCAATATCCAGCAGCATATCAAAGCCTTGGTTTTTGACAAAATCAAAAAGACCTACCCCATTAAAGTGCTCGTAGGTATAATAGTACTTATTTGCAACTACCGGCTTTGTGTCTATTTCCAGTATCTTGTTGAAGAAATAAAAGTCTGTCAGATTCGGATGATTCAGGTTCCTATAGTCAAACATATTGCACTTCATATAATCGACGAAATCCTGGGTTTCCTTCTGATGATTTATTATTCTCAGGTTTTTGACCATATGACCCCTTAGGGCATCTTCAACTACTGCGGTACTTCCGTAACGATCCTCATTACTGATCGCTATAACCTTGTATTGGGTATTTATGAACTGCAATTCTTATTCCCCCAGACATAGCAATCCTGTGTGAATAGTATATGGCGGAGATATTTGTGCATCTTACATCAAAAAGTTTATTTATAATATTCTATCATATTTAAGTAAATAATAACAGCATGTACAATTTAGTAACAACGTCAGCAATATAGAAAAACTCAGTTTATCAGCCAGTTGTAGGCAACTTAGCGTTAATAAACGTTAGTTTTTCTTTTGCTGACGCTGTTATTTCAGCTTCAACTATTATACACACTGCCATTTTTTTGCAGTTCTTAATGCTGCAGCCATAATATCGGATAAAGTCTTCACATAGTTGTAGGTGCCCGCATCGAATTCCTTGTTCTTTATGGATACCGACAGATATACCACTCCCCCAAGCCTTCCATGATCTATCATAGGTACTACTATCACCGATTGCCAATCCGGCATCCCTGTCAACGGATCTATTCCCGGATAACCATTCCAGTCTATCTGGTATTCTCCACCTCTGGTTTCCATGCATTTCTCCAATATGCTCTCGTTATAGTACGCTTCCTCTACTTCTCTGTCAACAAGCCTCTTCCTCAGAAGCTTCCTGCTTATCCTGCTTTCTCCTTCTGCTGTCTCGTCTATGTAGAATATGCCTCCTGTCTGCGCTTCCGATACCTCTATTACCCTTCCCAGGAAGCTGAACATCTTCTCTTCCAGCGTCCTTTCACTGTCCCTCTGTAGTTCCAGTATCTCAAGCATTGCTTCTACCTTCCTCTGATCCTCCACAAGGTCTCCCGATATTATTCCTGCCAGCCGGTCTATCCTCTTTATATTCTTCGACATGTTTGGCTCATATATTCTGCTTTCGTTCCTCCCAGACTCCTTCACATGGTATAGTGCCTGATCCGCTTTGTCTATCAGGTCCTTCGCCCAGGTTCCATGCTCCGGATATGAGGATATTCCAAGGCTTATCGTAAGTGGTGTATTAAGTCCCAGCAGCTTTGTATTCTCTATCTTCTTCCTTATTTTTTCCGCTACGCTCAAGGCTCCTTCTGCATCCGTTCCCGGAAGCAGTATTATTACCTCTTCTCCCCCATATCTTCCGCAGATATCTCCTTTTCTTACACTGTTCATTATTATACTGCTTACGTTCTGCAGTACTTCATCTCCCTTTTGATGCCCGAACCGGTCGTTTACGCTTTTGAATTTATCTATGTCTGCCATTATTATCGAGAACTTCCCGCCTTCTTTTTCCACGTACATAAGCTCATGGGCCAGCTCTGATTCAAAGTACTTCCTTGTATACAGCCTTGTAAGCTTGTCTACCGTTGACACTATTTTCATATTGTAGTTGTCTGCCAATACATAGGCTATCTTTGCCGCCATCTTGCAGAAACGGCTGCTTTCCTGGGTGAAGTTGTTTATTATGCTGTCGGTGTCCATGTATATATAGGCTATTATTGTACTGTTCTCCTGCTCTCTGTATCTTCTTCTTTCTTCCATCAGCTCTATGCTGTCCGTTTCCTTTGGTATCATTACAGGTATGCAGAATACTGCCGTTATTTCCTTGGGGATCAGTATATCTCCCTTTCTGGCATTGTATTCGAAGGTATCATTTACTATTATACTGTCTCTTTTCTGCTTTACCTGCTCTATCACATATTTGTAGAAGGGTACTTCCGAATATCTGTTGTAGGAGGTTATTACATTAAGGCTGTCATCCTCCTGCAGTGTCGCTATGAATGCATTCTTCGCCTGGGTTATCTCTGCAAACAGATCTATCATATGCTTCAGGTTTATTGCTTCATCATCACTGAACCTGTTCACAAGCTCCTGAATCTTTCCCAGAAATTTCATATTGGTGCTTGCATCCACACTCCCGCTTGCTGCTATTTCATCCGTTCCTCTATATCTGTATATATCCCTGTATTCTGTATAGTCAAAGTATTTGTCTATTTCGTGCAGACTGAGGCTGGCACTCTGTTTACTAAAAAACCTCTTCCCTATTATATGTGTCCTTGTCTTTGCCTGTCCCGGCTTGTTTGAGGTCAAAAGCTCCGCTACCCGTGTCAGACTTTCCTTTACTGAGCTTCTGTCATGAGAATTTATGAATCGCACCTTGTATTCATCCGGCACATTATATACAAGCTTCCTAAGATAGTTCAGGGATGTAATCAGGTATTTGAGAGCCTCCCTATAGTTCTTCTGCTCAACAAGCTCTGTCGCTATTGCTTTGTATATCTTCCACTTTATTTCATTGTTTTCTGCAGCTTCTATAAGCCCTGAGAGCTTTGTAAGACTTTCCAGTCTTTCTGTGCCTTCCTTTACAAGGGCTCCCACATATTCATATCTCAGCCTTAGCATATCTGTATCAATATTGGATACATAGCTTGATCCCCTGCTCAAAAGCTCTCTTGCCTGTTCCTCCATGCCCTTTGAGACATATATTTCTGCAAGCTTGACACAGGCAGTACGCCCCAGCTTGTACAGGTTCTCACTGAACACCCTGTCCAAAAACTTACTGTCTTTTTCATAGTCCAGCTTCCCGCTTATCTTTATCTCTGCCAGCAGCTTGACAAAATATGCTTCATAGTTTTCTGTAATTCCCCAGCTTATGCACATTTCCACTGCTTTTTGTGCATATTCCGATGCCTTTTCATACTCTCCCACGGCATAGCAGAATTCCGCCCT
>LOES01000154.1 GCA_001515955.1 Clostridia bacterium BRH_c25
TCCCTTATTACGTTAACAAGAAACCCATAGGCACCTGCTTCGATTCCATACATTTGTGTCAGATAAGCGCCTGTAATACTGTAATAGCTCATTCCTCCAGCAGCAGTGATAGTTATGTAAGTTGGCATGCCCAATATAATTCCTGAGATATATTCGCCTGCCAAACTTCCGGCAATGATTGCAACCGGAATCAAAACAATTTTCCAGCTTAAGATACGGATATATTGAAATACAGTACGGTTCATTCCAAAGCTGATCCCAACACCGGTATAAAGGATAATCAAGGATCCAACAAGAGTGTAGTTCATAATAAAAACCAATTCGGTGGCACTTACCATACGATTGTTAGTTTTATAACTATCCTAAAATCGATTGACAAAGAGAAATGTTGTGTGCTATCTTAAAACTATGGATTGTTTACCGGTTAACTAACTATAATAAACCGATAAAATTACATCATTATTCATCAAATTAGTAATAATTCGGCTAATAATCTGAATTAAGAGGTAAAAGAATGGAAAAGCAATCAACCATTTCAGATATTGCTAAAGCTGTAGGGGTTTCCAAAACTACAATATCCCGATACCTTAATGGTCATTACGAGTATATGTCTGCTATAACCAAGGCAAAAATTGAAGAAGCTATTCGTGATTCAAATTATAGTCCTAATAGCCTTGCGCGAGGGCTAAAGTCCAAACGTAGCGGTCTTATTGGAATTGTTGCCAATACCCTACAGTATCAGGTTGCTGCTATGTTTGTCCGCGGAATCCACGACGTATGTGTTGACAATGGATACGGTACCATAATTTGTTGCAGTGACAATATACTGTCACGCGAAACCAAAGAATTGAAGATGTGCCTAAGCCAACAGGTGGATGGCATTGCACTTATTCCGGTTAATCTGGATTGTAAATATTATCATCAGATTTATGAAAATGGCACTCCGATTGTAATGTGCAATCGTTATCGTGAAGATTGGAAGTATGATGGAGTCTATGTGGACAATGTAGCACTTACCCGGCGGACATTGAAACATATGCTGGACAACGGATATACGCGTATTGCTTTTTTTACTGACAGCAATCTTCGGGAAAGTAATAAAACTTTCCGTGAAGAAGCTTTTGTAGAATTTACTAATCAATACTGCGGTATTAATGGAAGAGAATTGATTTATAATATAGAGCAAAGTTCAGAGTTGGTGCAACAATCAATTCAGGATTTTGAGCAGCGTTTTCCCAATAACCGCAAGGCTATTTTTGCTATTAACACAAATACGTTATTTATTACTTTACGCGAGATTAAGAAGTTAGGCCAAAGAATTCCTGAGGACATCGGAATCTGCGGTTATGACTTGCTTGGCTGGGCTGAAATGGTTCCCCCTGGTATTACTACGCTTCAGCAGCCATTTTATGATTTGGGAGTTACTGCAGGTCGCCAGATTATTAAGCGCATAAACAATCACAACGTTTATGCGCCGGATGAAATCTGGCTTAATGGATCGATTAATATGCGAGATTCGACAAAGATGTTTTAGCGTGCTTAAGCAAACGAGATAGCAATTAAACACCATAAACTTGGGCTATTATGCGCCCATTTAGTTTATCGGTTTTGTTAACCGATAAACATGTTTACATAATTCATAGCTATAAGAATCATTAGTAACTCCATCACAGTTAAAGCGAAAAGGAGGGAAGTATTGTAATAGTATGGGTTCTATAGTGTTCCAAAACTAAGCAAAACTTAAGGAGGAATAATAATGAAAAAGAAACTTTCCCTTGCCGTATGCATGTTGCTGGTTTTTGCTCTTGTTTTAACAGGTTGCAGTGGGGCTGCTTCTCCTGCTGCTTCACCGGACAGTTCCTCAGCCCCTGCTGCAAGTGCAACAGCATCTGCGGGTGACGTTGATTGGCCAACCAAACCAATCACCCTGCTTGTCGGATACAGCGCCGGCGGCAGCTCCGATCTGGGAGCCCGTTTTCTCGCCACCGCACTGGAAAAACAGCTGGGTCAGCCGGTCATCGTGGAAAACAAGCCTGGGAGCGGAAGCTGGGTAGCTTGGAACCAATTGCTTTATAACACGCCTAAAGATGGCTACACTTTTGCACTGACGAACCTGTCTGTTTTGTTCGGAGCTTATGATGAAAAAAATCCCCGCAAGGAAACGATGGATGATTTTGAATTGATGGCTAACCAGGCTATCGATTACCAGGTTATCGCCATTCGTTCCGATGAGACTCGCTTTACCGATTTCGCGAGCTTAGTCGAGTACTCCAAAAACAACGACCTGTTAGTTGCGGCTGCCAGTACCGGTATAACCAGCGGCGAAGGTTCCGTTGCAAAAATGATGGAGAAAGAATTTGGAAGCAAAATTACCCTTGTACCCGTTGAGGGCGCCAAAGATGCAGAAACCATGTTCGTCAGCAAAAACACAGACATACTTTTTAACAATGTAGGAGATACGACTAACAGCCACAAAAAAGGCGATTACAAAGTAATCGTTGTGTTCGGCAAGGAGCGTTCCACCATGCTTCCGGATGTTCCAACAGCCATAGAGACTGGGCTATGCGATTATGTTTCTTTTTCTGCGAGAGGTTACGGCTATGCCAAAGGGGTTGCCCCCTCTATCGTTGAGAAGATGACTGCCGCGCTTGCCAAAGCTATTGAAGATCCGGAATGTGTCAAAAATATGAATGATATGGGTGTAGAAATCAAGCTGTACACAGGGGATGAATATAAGGAACTTCTTCGGAATCAACTTGATACTAGGTTGGAAATTTGGGGTATCCCCAAAAAGTAGTCGGTCTTTCCGCGACCATCATCTTAAGAGGGCTGGCGCAACTGACTTATATTTTTTGAGTCAGCCCCCATATTTGTAATTTCAAGGAAAGGAGATTCGCTTATGAAAATCAAGGTACACCAGGACATATATGTCGGGATATTTATCATTCTGTGTTGTGCAGCTTTTTTCACAATGACCATCGGTCTTCCTACTGAAGCAGTCGTTTTCCCAGTATCGTTGTTGGCCATAATTGCGTTGCTTGCTCTCTGGATTCTATGGGATGGGGTTCGCAAGACCAAGGCAGCAACTGCCGAGCAACCTATTGATAACCCAGTTTCCCTTTCTAAGATCAAAATTCCGTTTATAACTTTTCTTTATATTGCTGGTTATGTTGCTTTGTTCCGTTTTGCCGGTTATTTTGTCGCGACCATTGTCTTTATGATTGCGTTGATGAGGCGTTTTCGTCTGACTTCATGGAAACAGATTTTGCTCATCACCGCAGGCTTCGTTATCATTATCTATACGATGTTTGTCAAACAGCTCAATGTACCGGTACTTGACTTTGGCTACCTTCAGCAAGTTGTCGAAGCTCGCTGGTAGATAAGGAATTGCGGCGGGCACTCAATATAAAACTATATCAATGATAAAGGAGAAAAACTATGAATGATATTATGGGCGCATTCGGACTTTTGTTTCAGCTCGATACCATGATTGCATTGGTAATTGGGGTATTAGGCGGCATAGTGATTGGCGCTCTTCCTGGATTCTCAGCCAGCATGGGAGTTGCACTTCTGATTCCAATTACTTTCGGCATGAGTCCTGTCGCAGGACTGGTTATGTTGGTCGCCGTTTATACTTGTGCCATTTACGGAGGTTCTATTACCGCCACACTCTGCCACACCCCTGGCACACCTGCTTCGGCGGCTACTGCTATCGATGGCTATCAACTCACCCTTCAAGGGCGCGGCATGGAAGCGGTGGGCGTTTGTACCGTATCATCAATGATTGGTGGGGTAGTGGGTTCGCTGGCTCTTATTTTTATTGCACCTCCCCTAGGACTTTTTTCACTGAAATTCTCGTCTCTCGAGTTTTTTATGATGGCGGTATTTGGGCTGACCATCATCGGCAGCCTAGCGGGTGAATCAGTAGTCAAGGGAATGTTTTCCGGCATCCTCGGTTTATTTTTTGGTGCGGCTGGTATTGATCTTATCACTGGCATTCCACGGTTTACATTCGGATTGATAGAGTTAGAGGATGGTATCAACTTTGTTCCTGCCCTTATTGGTATGTTCTCTGTGTCGCAGGTTCTGATACTGGCGGTTGACATTGCCAAGGGGCGCAAGAGTATCACGATGACCGAGAATATCACGGGGAATATTCTTCCACCATGGAAAGAGTTTAAAGCATTGATTCCAACTATTATCCGTTCTTCGATTATCGGAACAATTACCGGCATCATTCCTGCGGCAGGGGCTGGTATCTCATCATGGGTCTGCTATGCTCTCGGCAGGAAATTTTCAAAGCATCCTGAGAAGTTTGGCAAGGGTGCATTGGAAGGTGTTGCTTCTTCTGAAACAGGCAACAACGCGGCGACAGGAGGTGCGTTGATCCCACTGCTGACACTGGGACTTCCTGGAAGCAGTGTGGCGGCAATCTTGCTTGGCGGACTGATGATTCATGGATTAGTCCCTGGTGTGGAAATGTATACCAAAAACGCCTCTATAACTTATGCCATCAGTATGGGCTTTTTATTAGCCAACATCCTGATGGGACTAATCGGTCTTGCGATAGCGCGCTATGTCGCCAAAGTAAGCACTATTAAGCCAGCCATTTTGTGCCCGATCATCATCGCGCTGTCGTCTATAGGCTGCTATGCCATCCGTAACAGTATGTTTGACGTTTATATAATGTTGATATTTGGCTTCATTGGTTATATGCTCCGTATCACCGGTTTTGCAACTGCACCCCTTGTGCTTGGCATGGTACTCAGTCCCATCGCCGAGAGCAACTGGCGTCGTGCACTAATTTTGTCTCGCGGTGACATAGTTTCCTACTTCTTCACCCGACCCATCAGCATAGTGCTTGTTGTGTTTGTTATTGCATCTTTATTTGCACCGCTACTCATGAATGTGGTCAACAAGAAGTCTAAGGGCTCGGTATCCGGCATCATGAGCTGACATTTTTACAGCCATACAACTTAGAATCATACAAGGGAAGTGTTTATATGAAAAAAATTGCATTATATGGGACATTCAATCCTGCAGCTAAAAATATGTTTCGAGACAAACTACCAAAAGAATTTGAGATCGTTGAGTTTGATTCCCCTGACGAATTTTACAAGCTCAAGGATGTTGAATATATAGTTAACCGATCCTTTGCAATAGATGAAGAGGTGTTTAACCATGCGCCACGACTGACTCTGCTGCAAAAGTGGGGTGCGGGCTATGACAAAATTGATATAAAAGCCGCAGGAGAACGCGGTATATCAGTGGCTGTTTGTCAGGGTGTCAACTCGATGCCTGTTGCTGAAATTACCGTATTACATATGCTTGCTGTTTACCGCAATCTGCTTCCTCTAGCCAATAAAATTAAGGACAACGTCTGGGCTCGGGATGAATATGCTAAAAAGTCTTACATGATTAATGGAAAGACTGTTGGTCTTTTAGGTCTTGGAAGCATTGGACAACGTGTTGGTATGATTGTAAAAAGAGGCTTTGGTGCTGAAGTGCAATATTACGACTTGCACCGCATGCCAGAAGAAAAAGAAATGGCTATTGGTTTCAAATACGTTGACTTTGATACTTTACTGCGGACCTCCGATATTATCAGCCTTCATGTACCTCTGCTTGACAGTACACGTAATATGATTAATCGTGAAAGCTTTGCTAAAATGAAGTCTACAGCTATTATTATCAATACATCACGTGGCGGTATCATTGATGAGGAGGCTCTGATAGAAGCACTTCAGAAGCAGGTCATTGCCGGCGCAGGTCTTGATACCTTTGCCAATGAACCGCTTGATGCATCTTCTCCACTGCTTCAGCTTGAAAATCTTGTTGCCACGCCACATTGTGGTGGCAATACCGCTGATAATGATATTAATATGGTGGCCTGTTGTATTGATAATATCCTAAAGTATGACAGAGGTGATGGTCTGAAACCACCGATTCTTGTCAATCAAGAGTTTTTATATGTCTATCGTCCGTTACATAACAGAATTTTCAATTGAAAGGGAGTCATATATTGTGGAAAATAAAATTATCGGTAAACTAGGATTTCGATTTATTAAGGACATTGAGCGTCCTGATCCCAAATGGAGTGTCAAGCTATTGGAATATGCCAGCTGCAACATTTCTGACGGCCTAAACAAGCTTTATACAATGGATTGCGGCATACGCCAGATGTTCCCCAGTCGTAAGATGGTTGGACCGGCGGTCACTGTCAAGGTACGTTCCGGAGACAATTTCATGCTCCATAAGGCTATCGAGCTGGTTAAGCCGGGCGATGTACTTGTAGTGGAAACACAGGGCTGCAATGCTTATGCCGTGTGTGGAGATATAATGGTCAGCTGCATGGATAAGCTCGGAGTTGCAGGTCTTGTTGTCGACGGAACCGTTCGGGACATCGAGACGTTACGTGAAATTGGCATGCCCATCTTTGCGCGCGGGACTGTCTGCGGAGCAGGAGATAAGGATGGCTCTGGTGAAGTAAACCTTCCCATAGCGTGTGGCGGTGTTGTAGTTAATCCAGGTGACCTGGTATTTGCTGACGAAAACGGTGTTGTTGTTGTTCCACAAAACGATATCAAGGAAGCTATTGCGGGTGCTGATAAAAAATTGGCTGCAGAAGAAAAGCGCCGTGAAGAAATTGCAGCTGGGAAATATGTGAAAAGTGGTCTCGATGAGGTCATGAGGGCAAAAGGGATAATTAAATAAATAGAAGTCTCAGTGCAGGCAATATGTTTGGATGTTATTGAGCAGGGGAGAGCCTTCTGATATTATGAAATCAGCATAATGTTAGGGGGCTTTTCTTATTGGAATACTGTGGCTTTGGTATCTGACATCCGAATTAATTACATTCCGAAAAGGCTCACAAGTATCGGAAGGATAAAGGGTACAAGGAAGGTCAGGACCGTACCTGTTATCAGAGTAACAATACCCAGTTCAGCTCCGGTAAATTTGGTAATCGGAACCAGCATGGTATCCATATCTCCGGCAGCCCCACTAGCTATTGGACTGCCCGGGCTTATCCTTATCAAGAACGGAAGGCATAAAACAGTAAGGAA
>LOES01000155.1 GCA_001515955.1 Clostridia bacterium BRH_c25
TCCGGGGTCAACCATGAAGATGGTAAGTGCTGTGGCCGGACTGGAATCCGGGGCAATTACCCGTACGGAATTTATATATGATAAGGGTCCTTATACGGCCATACCGGGAGTATCACCATCCTGCTCAATATGGAAATCCTATCGTACTACCCATGGTGCGCAAAATGTTATATTGGCTATTAAAAATTCATGCAATTACTTTTTCTTTGAGGTAGGCAGAAGGATGGGCGGAGAAACCTTTGAAAAATATGCAATGAGATTTGGTTTTGGAGGAAAGACAGGCATAGAGCTACCTTCGGAGTATAAAGGCAGTGTAGAAGGTCCAATGCATAAAAAAGAATTGTATAAAAAATATCTTGACAACTACCTTGTGAACAACCTGGAAATCATAGATAAGAGTATTCGTGATGAGATAAAAGGATATATGGACGACAATCCGGGCACAAGGCAGATCAGAACAAGGCTCAAGGAGCTTGATATTACTGATTCCAAAGCAGTTGAAAGAGTATTGAGATATATAAGTGAGAGCAAGTATCAGCCCGGGAATGTACTCAATGCAACTATAGGACAGGGTATGAATGATGTGACTCCCCTTCAGCTTACAGATGCTGTTGCCACTATAGTAAATGGAGGCACGAGATATAAACCGTACCTTGTAGAGAAGATAATAGGCTATGATGGTACCGTAAAGCTTGCAAAGCAGCCGGAAGTGGTGGATAAGATAGAGATTGCCCCTGCCAACCTGGAGGCAATAAAGAAAGGGATGTATTCTGTTACCAATGAAATAGGCGGAACAGCAAGAAGTGCCTTTGTTGGCAGCAAGGTTGTAATATCAGGCAAGACAGGTACCGCCGAAGCAGGCAAAGGCTATGACAGTCATGCCTGGTTCGTGGCCTTTGCGCCTTATGAGAAGCCTGAGATTGCAGTTGGAGTGCTGATATTCCAGGGTGGACATGGGAACTACCCTGCACCGATAACCAGGGCAATAATAGAAGGATACCTGGCGCCTGAAGCACCAAAGGACAGTATTTTCGCAGACAATGAAATATTCCCGTAAGCCAAAAGTACGTCCGGCAATAGCCAACGTACTTTTTTTCTCGAAAAAGAAGGATTTATGGCAATCATGAAGAATTTTATTATACAGCTATTTATATATATACAAAGCTTATATGCACTATCCAACAAAAGCTTCAGGGGGTAATGTCATGGCTGAAAACGCAGTAATATTCAAAGGAACAAAAGAAGGGCTATACATAATACTTAAGGAAGACATGGACCTGGATACAATAAAATACAATCTGGAGAAGAAAATCAAGCCTTCCAAACGGTTTTTTGAAGGCGCTAAGATTATGAACTTCAAGGGAAAGAAGCTGACTCAGGAAGAGTTTGATGAGCTTAAGGAAGTTATTGAACAGGAATATGGCATGACAGTTGCAGGGGGCTATAATGATAAAAACTATAATATAAAACCCGAAGGTCTGGAGTTGAAAAAAACTGAAATACTGGAGCAGCTTCCTTTCGAGAATGTGCATAAAGGAGAAGCCCTTATTATTAGGGCAACACTTAGGTCGGGACAGTTGATTCAGTATAAAGGCGATGTTGTGGTGATTGGTGATGTGAATCCCGGAGCACACATCAAGGCAGTAGGCTCCGTTATTATAATGGGGACCATGAGAGGGATTGTACAAGCAGGTGTCAATGGCGACTACAGCGCATTCATAGTTGCATATAAAATGCAGCCTACGCAGCTTCGGATAGGAGACATAATAACACGATCCCCGGATGGAATGGGCAGCAGGTTTAATAATCCTGAGATTGCAATGGTGAAGCAAGGGATGATAGTTGTCGAGCCGTATTTGAGAAATAGATAATAATTATGAAGCATATGGACAGGCATAGTGAATAAATAATGGAGGTAGTATAATGGGTGAAGTAATTGTTGTTACATCAGGAAAAGGTGGAGTTGGAAAAACAACTACTACGGCTAATATAGGCACCGGTTTGGCACTTAAAGGTAAAAGCGTAGTTTTGGTTGATGCAGATATCGGACTCAGGAATCTGGATGTTGTAATGGGTCTGGAAAATAGAATCGTTTATGATCTTGTGGATGTTGTAGAGGGTGTTTGCAGACTAAGACAGGCGCTTATCAAGGATAAAAGGTACCCCAATCTATTTTTGCTTCCTGCTGCACAGACAAAGGACAAAAATTCAGTTAATCCTGAGCAGATGCAGAAGCTTGCAGGAGATTTGTCCGAAGAGTTCGAATATGTTATAATAGACTGTCCTGCGGGTATAGAGCAGGGTTTTAAAAATGCGATAGCAGGTGCTAACAGGGCTATTGTAGTTACTACTCCCGAAGTATCGGCTGTCAGAGATGCGGATAGGATAATAGGGCTTTTGGAATCAAGCGGATTGAGGAATCCTATGCTGATAATAAACAGGATCAAGATGGATATGGTCAAGCGCGGAGATATGATGAACATTGATGACATGATTGATATTCTTGCCATTGACCTCTTAGGGGTGGTTCCTGATGATGACTTCATCGTTGTTTCGACTAATAAAGGTGAGCCTGCAATTTCTGTAGACCAGTCCCTGGCCGGGCAAGCTTATAGGAATATTGTAAAAAGGGTAATGGGAGAAGATGTCCCATTCATGAATCTGGAATCTGATGACGGCTTTTTCTCAAGAATGGCAAAGCTGTTTGGATTGAACAAGAAAAAGTAGAAGGGGGAGGTGTGAGTGATGGACTTGTTCAAGTTATTTGGCAGGAATGACAGCAGTAAGGATATAGCAAAGGAAAGACTAAAGCTGGTATTGATCCATGACAGGGCCAATGTATCTCCTCAATTCCTTGATATGATAAAGGGAGAACTGATTAAGGTAATATCAGATTACATGGAAATAGACGAAAAAGGACTTGAAATCAAGCTTACAAGGACAAAAAGGGAGATTGATGATTCCACTGTTCCTGCACTTGTTGCGAATATACCCATAAAGAGAATGAAAGACAACGGAAAGTTTTAATAGGTCTGAACTGCCCGGAGCAAACTGCTCCGGGTTTTTTGCATCAGTAGAAGATTGCGCACTAATGTGCGCAGATTCTAGATGCGAGATACGAGATACGAGAGTTAGGGCCAGGCTACGAAGTTATGGGGGACGGGTAACAGGTCACACAGGTCTGTTACACGGAATCGCTACGCGATTACCCGTTACTTAGCTTGAAAGGAATACCCGAGTTTTCCTCGCATCTCGAATCTCGCATCTGCGCACGCTAGTGCGCATTTTTTTTATTTTTTGGACATAATTCTCCGTGGCTATTAATATAAATAAATAAAAACATAAAAGTTCAGGTACAAGAACTATGGGGGAGAGAATACATGAATAACAACAATTTTGAAAATATTCCCAGGCCTAAATATATAAAAGAATATAGAAAATTCGGTGCTGTGTTCAAACCAAATAAATTCGGGGAAAAGAGCTATTTGGACAGATTTCTGATGCAGTCCTTCATATCCCTTGTAACTGTAGCAGCAGTGCTATTGATAAATAACATTAATATTAGTTTTACCAATACAATATCTGAAGGAATAAAAACCACAATAAATTGGAATATGGATTTTTCTAAAGCACTTGGAACATTTTCAAATATTGGGAATATAATACCAGAAGCAAAGGAAAATCTGGGAGTTGCCGAAGTGGGAATGGAAAGCTTTGAGGACAATCCAAGCTTTATAATGCCTGTTGAAGGCGAAATAACTTCAGAATATGGTGAAAGAGTACATCCGGTTTTTCAAACGGTGAAGATGCATAATGGAATAGATATTGATGCCAAAATCGGTACACCGATAAAGTCCGCTACAGCAGGTAAAGTACTGAAGGTCGCGGAAGATGAAATAAATGGCAAGTACTTAAGAGTAAAAAGTGGGAAATACGAGGTGATATATGCCCACTGCTACAAGATAGACGTTAAAGAGGGGCAAAGCGTAAAGCAGGGAGATATACTGGGGGAAGTAGGAGATACAGGACTCGTTTCGGGGCCCCATTTACATTTTGAGGTGCAGGAGGATGGAAAATCGGTCAGTCCTATGGAATTGATTATAGAAATATAATTTGACTGAGTATTATTGGGGGTTCACATTGTGAGGATAAAACTGAATGTGTTTTTTATCCTTTTTTTGTTTGCAAGCTATTTTATAGGTTGGCTGCAGCAATCATTGATATTGTTTTTCAGTGTGGTACTCCATGAACTTGGACATGTTCTGGCGGCAAAAAAATTGAAGATAGAGGTGTATGAGGTTGAACTGCTTCCCTATGGGGGAGTGGCCAGAATGGAGGAACTATCAAAATTTGGAGGTGCTGCAGAAGCTGTCGTTTCGGTTGCCGGACCTGCCACAAGCCTTGTTCTGGTTTTGTTATGCAATTTCTTAAGAGAATTTTCAGGGTTATTTGAGTCGGCATTCAGGTATAACCTTATTATTTGTGTTTTTAATCTTCTGCCTGTAATTCCACTGGATGGAGGCAGAATTGCCAGAAATTTAATGGTTTTTTTTATGGGCTACAGGCAGGCAACAAGGATTTTGATATTGGCGGGAAGGGCTGCAGCCTTTTTTCTCATGGGGTACAATATTTATATGCTCACTATGGGGAGTAAAAGCGCAGCCCTGATTATTGCAGGAATCTTTATATATATTGGCACCTTAAAAGAAGAAAAGTTCAGTTCATACTACTATATGTTCACCGGAAACAGCACCAAGGGCATGCTGATAGCCAGGGGACGAATAAGAAAAAGATTTATAAGGGTCAGGGAGGATACACGGATTAGATTTGCAGTAAGCCGGTTCAGCCCTGTAACGCTGTGCTATGTGCAGGTAATGGATGCTTCAGGTGAGATAATAAGGATACTCAGTGAAGATGAAGTCATGAAAGGCTTCCTAAAATACGGATATGATGGAAGGATTGAACAAATAATAAACATTTAGTAGAATTTTATACTACAAATATGTAATAATATAAAAGAGATACGAGACTCGAGATACGAGATACGAGATACGAGGACCCAAGCGGGGCTTCGAAGAATACAACGCGTAACTCGAAACGCAAAACTATAATCAGCGGAGGAACGAATGAAATACGAAAATATAAGGGAGTTCATATATGAGGAGCTGCTTCCCAGGGTGGAGAAGCCGGGAAGATATATAGGGACGGAGTGGAACAGCATACATAAGGATCCCTCTGGTGTAGACATAAGATTTGCCTTTTGCTTTCCTGATGTTTATGAAGTGGGAATGTCGCATCTGGGAATGAAGATACTATATCATCTGCTAAACGATCAGCAGGATGTTTTTTGTGAAAGAGTTTTTGCACCGTGGCCTGATATGGAAGAGGAAATGAGAAAAAACAGTATAAGGCTTTTTGGACTGGAAAGCAGAGACTACATTGACAGCTTTGATTTTGTCGGTTTTACACTTCAATATGAGATGAGCTATACAAACATAGTGAATATGCTGGACCTGGCCGGGATACCCTTAAGGTCCGGTGAAAGAGACGAAAATCATCCCTTCATTGTAGCAGGAGGGCCATGTGCCTATAACCCTGAGCCTCTTTACGATATTGTTGATTTCTTCATGCTCGGGGAAGGTGAAGAACAGCTGCTCGAAGTCATGGCGGAGTACAGGAAGTGGGAAAAGTCAAAGGGTACAAGGGAAGAATTCCTACAGATGGCAGCGGCTGTCAGAGGAGTATATGTACCAAAGTTTTTTAATGTTGATTACAACGAAGCCGCAACTATAAAAGCCATTAAACCGGTAAATGAGGATATGCCCGAAAAGGTAAAGAAAAGAGTAATCAAGGATCTGAGGGGCGCTTATTTCCCGGAAAAAATCATTGTGCCTTTTATTGACATAGTACATGACAGGATAATGCTGGAGATATTCAGAGGCTGTACAAGAGGCTGCCGTTTCTGCCAGGCCGGGATGATATACAGGCCGGTAAGGGAGAGAGAGGTAGAGGAGCTTGTAGAAATAGCCGACAAGCTTGTACAAAGCTCCGGTTACGAGGAGATATCTTTATCCTCATTGTCTACAAGTGATTTTTCAAAGCTTCATGAACTGGTGGAGAGATTGGTCTCCAAGTACCAGAGCAGCAGGATAGGACTTTCGCTTCCTTCCCTGCGAATTGACTCATTTTCCTTGAAGCTTGTACAAGAGGTGCAGAAGGTGAGAAAAAGCGGGCTTACCTTTGCACCGGAAGCGGGTACCCAGAGGATGAGAGATGTAATCAACAAGGGCGTGGATGAAGAAGACCTTATCAACTCTGTGGGTGCTGCCTTTGAGACAGGCTACAGCAGTGTAAAGCTGTATTTTATGATCGGACTTCCTGCCGAGACCATGGAAGACATACAGGGAATTGCCGATCTGACCTTCAAGGTAGTGGATAAGTATTATCAAGTGCCTAAGGAAAAAAGAGGAAGAGGCCTAAATGTGACTGCAAGTGCATCCTCCTTTGTTCCCAAGCCCTTTACTCCTTACCAGTGGGAGCCTCAGGACTCCATAGATACTCTCGTGGAAAAACAGAGATACCTGCAAAAAGCCATTAAGAGAAAACAGATTACCTTTAATTGGCATGAGCCCTATGTCAGCTATATGGAGGCTGTGTTTGCAAGGGGAGACAGGAGACTCTGCAAGGTACTGATAAAGGCATGGGAGCTGGGCTGCAAATTTGACGGTTGGGACCAGTATTTTAAATTTGATGCGTGGATGCAGGCATTCAAGAAAACAGGCGTTGATCCGGACTTTTATGCAACAAGGCGCAGAGAGTTGGATGAGATTCTTCCTTGGGATCATATTGATGTAGGAATAACCAAGAAATACTTGAAAAGCGAGTATGAAAAGTCTCTTAAAGCTGAGCTTACAACAGATTGCAGGACTGCCTGCACAGGCTGCGGAATTAATCTGCTTGAGGAAGGCGGTGCCTGCAAGTAATGAACATAAGATTGAAATTTACAAAAGGGAATGAAGTAAAATATATATCTCATCTAGACCTTATGCGGGTATTCCAGAGAGCTATAAGGCGTACAGGCATACCCATATCATACAGCAGCGGCTTTAACCCTCATCAGGAAATATCCTTTGGGGCACCTTTATCCCTTGGGGTTACAAGTGATGCAGAGTATGTAGATTTTAAGCTTGCTGAGGCAATGGATGTAAAAGAGATTGAAGAACGTTTGAACAGCTCTCTTCCGGATGGAATAAGGATCCTCAAGGGTATGAAGCTGGGCGACAGTCCAAAGAGTGCAATGGCTGTCGTTACCCATGCAAGATATATGATAAGGATGAACTTGGAAGATGTTGACTCTGAAGCGTTGAAAAAGAGCATAGAAGAATTTATCTCCAGGGAGCATATAAAGGTCATGAAGGAGCAGCCCAAGAAAGACTTTGAGCTTAAAGAGATCGATATAAGACCCATGATAGTGAGCATGAAGCTTTTTGAGTCGAGAGAGGCTATGCATATTATTGACTGTCTTCTCTTGAGCGGAAGCAGGGGGAATCTCAAACCAGAATTATTAATGACGGCCTTCAAGGAATTTACCGGTTATAATATTGATGGTATCAGGATAAACAGAGAAGAAGTGTATGCACTGAAAAATGGAAAGCTTGCTGATCTGCTGGAATATGAAAGCTGATATATCCTCGGGCAGATGCACAGGAATTTGAATTAAGTACAAAGGGGTACGTGTTGATGAAGGAGATAATCATTGATGTTGGTTCAAGGCAGACAAGAGTCGCTTTGTTGGAAAACAAGGAACTGACTGAAATATACATTGAAAGGCAGAGTAATGAAAGAATAGCAGGCAATATATACAAGGGCAGGGTAGAGAATGTACTTCCCGGAATGCAGGCGGCCTTTGTTGACATTGGATTGGACAAAAATGCGTTTTTGTATGTAAAGGATGCATTGCCAAACACATATTTCGATGAGGATAATGAATATGTTGACCCCGCGCAGTTTAAGGACTATCAGATAGATGAGCTCTTGAAAGCAGGACAGGAGATTGTGGTTCAGATAATGAAGGAGCCCATAGATACAAAAGGTGCCAGGATAACCACACATATTACTCTTCCAGGAAGATTTGTGGTGCTGATGCCTACCGTAGAATATATCGGCATATCCAGACGCATTGAGAGTGATGCTCTCAGAGAAAAACTCAAGAAAATGGCAGAAGAGTTGAAACCGAAAGGAATGGGACTGATTGTAAGAACAGCTGCAGAGGACTGTACTGCAGAGGACATAGGCAATGATATAAATTTTTTGTTGAAGCTTTGGGATAATATAAAACAGAAGCAAAAAACCGGAGTCACCCCAAGGATAGTGCATAAGGATATCAGTATAATATACAGGACTGTCAGGGATATGTTTACAAAGGACATAGACAGACTTGCCATAAACAATAAAGAGCACTACGAAAAGGTAAGAGAACTCATAGCCATGATATCACCCCATCTTAAAAATAAGGTTGAATATTATAACAAGAGTTACGATATATTTGAGTTTTATCAGGTAGAACCGCAGGTAAGCAAGATAATAAACCGGAAGGTATGGCTGAAATGCGGCGGGTACATAGTCATAGACCAGACTGAGGCACTTACCTCAATAGATGTAAATACCGGAAAGTTCGTTGGTACGGTTGATCTGAGAGATACAGTACTGAAGACAAATTTAGAGGCTGCCAGAGAGATAGCTAAACAGTTGAGACTGAGGGATATTGGCGGAATAATAATAGTCGATTTTATAGATATGCCGGATACGGAACACGAAAGTGCAGTTCTTGAATTATTAAAAAATGCTTTGAAAAAGGATAGAACAAGGACAAATGTACTGGGAATGACTCAGTTGGGCCTGGTTGAAATGACAAGGAAAAAGGCAAGGCAGCGCATAGAAAATATTTTGCTGGCACCATGTCCTTACTGCAAGGGAGAAGGAAGGATTCTTTCAAGTGAGACTATTGTCAAGAAAATCGAGAAGGAAATTAACGCTCTATTTTTCAATACCGGTGCTATAGCAGCTTTTCTTGAGGTCCATCCTGATGTAGAGGAGCTTATAAACTACTATATAGATGAAGATATCATAGAGTTGGGGAAAAGCTATAGGAAGCCTGTTTTTATAAAAACTTCGACTGAACTCCACAGAGAAGGCTATTCTGTTAAGGGTATTGGAATGTCTGAAATTTCAGAGCTTCGCAGAGATGGATGCAGGGAGATTTAATCAGTCACTAGTCGCTAGTCTCTAGTCTCTAGATTAAGAAGGGCTTCGAAGCCCTACTCTAACTCTAGTGACCAGCGACTAGCGACTAGTGACTGATAATAAAAGGATTAGTTTGACAAATATGATGCTATATGATAATATATATTGGCGTAGGCGTATCCGCTCGAATCGGGTTTTAAAATTTTTACCTGGCATTCGGCGAGACTTAATTATGAGGAGGTGTAGCCTAATGTATGCAATAATAAAAACCGGCGGCAAACAGTATATGGTTAAGGTCGGCGACGTGTTAATGGTAGAAAAGCTTGATGCGGAATCCGGTGCCAAGGTTATGTTTGAAGAAGTACTTGCTGTAGGAAACAATGGTGAGCTTCAGGTTGGCAGCCCTGTAGTTGCAGGTGCCAAAGTAGAAGCAACAGTAGTAGAAAATGGTAAGACAAAGAAGGTAATAGTTTTCAAATATAAGCCTAAGAAGGATTATAGAAAGAAACAAGGTCACAGACAGCCATTCACCAAGGTTAGAATTGAAAAAATCAACGCATAGAAGCGATTTTTATGATTAAAATTATGATCTATAAAGCCCGAGAGGGCGAAATAACCGGTTTCAAGGTGACAGGACATGCAGGTTTCAATGCCCATGGCAAGGATATTGTCTGCAGTGCAGTTTCTGCACTTGGCCAAACGGCGCTCCTGGGACTCTTAAAGATAGCAGAAGCTGACGTGGCATATAAGATTGATGAGGGGTACCTTACATGTAATCTTGTAAATGCAGGCTCAGACAGAAAACGAATTATGTGCGAAGCAATACTTGGAACCATGTATGAAGGCTTTAAGAGTATTCAGGAAAGCTATATAAAGCATATTGATATAGTTGAAGAGGAGGTGTAGATATGTTCAAGATGAACCTTCAGCTGTTTGCACATAAGAAAGGTGTAGGTAGCTCAAGAAACGGCAGAGACTCTCATGCACAGAGACTTGGCACAAAGAAGGCTGACGGACAGCCGGTGCTTGCCGGTAATATAATTGTCAGACAAAGGGGAACAAAAATCCATCCCGGTATAAATGTAGGGATAGGTAAGGATGACACTCTATTCGCACTTATTGAGGGTGTTGTAAAATTTGAGCGTAAAGGCAGAGACAAAAAGCAGGCAAGTGTATATCCTGCGCTATAATAGCATAGAGTTACTAAAGGTACGGCTAGGCTGTACCTTTATTTTTAAACATTTCTGTTAGCATAATTTTCCTTAATTGATAAATAATGCATAGGGTGTATTTCCTAAAGCATATGGAGGACTGATAAATACAATGGGAATAAAGGAAAGCATAGCAAATGGAATACAAAAGAGAGAAAATAGCAATGAGATTTGCGAAGCTTTGGACAATTGCAGCAGGCTTGAAGCTGAAAGGGAGATTGCCGTGGAAAGTCTGAAAGCGCATTTAAGCGAGCAGCGCCATGACTTTTTCAACCTGCTTCAGGTATTGTATGGTTATACACAGCTTAAAAAGCCGGACAAGGTGCTGGCACATATTAAGGATTACTGCCGGCAACTGGAGAATATAGGCAGGCTCTACAACTGCAAATGCATAAAATTGGCCGATTTACTTTACACTAAGGGCAAAGAAGCAGAGAGCATCGATATGAAGCTGGAGATCAGCGTCGAGGTTAGCTTTGATCCTGTTGTAAGGATTCTTGAGAATGAAGCTGTTCTGCAGGCTGTAGATTATGCGGTATCAGGGTTTTTATATGTGCTTGATCAGAAGGACTGCAAGAATGCCCATTTAATGTATAATCTAAAGGAAAATGCGGATAACTTTCATATGGAGATATTCTGCAGGGAGCTCAGGGAAGGACAGATAGAACCTGTATGTTTTGCAATTCCTGAAAATACAATGTATTGGAAAAAGATTGAAAGAGATGTAATGTGTTTTGACAAGATAATAGAATATTGCAGCGATAGTGGTATTGACGGAAGAATGCTTGAGGATGGGTCAACCTTTGTTCTGAGTATTCAAAAAACGATTGGGGTGTAGACATGTTTATAGATAAGGCTAAAATATTCATAAAGGCAGGAGACGGCGGAGACGGAAGGATATCCTTCCGGAAGGAGAAATATGTGCCCAATGGCGGCCCGGATGGTGGAGATGGCGGAGACGGCGGAGATATTGTATTCATAGTTGACGAAAATATGAGAACCCTTATGGACTTCAGGTACAAGAGAAAGCATATTGCTGAAAATGGGGAAATGGGGGGAGTCAATAACTCTTCCGGCAAAAGTGCTGAGGATCTGTATATAAAGGTCCCTGCCGGTACATTATTGCGGGATGTGGAGACCGGAGGGCTGCTGGGAGATCTGAAGAACCCGGGGGATAAGGTAATTATTGCCCACGGAGGTAAGGGTGGAAAGGGAAATCAGCATTTTGCCACCCCCACAAGACAGGCACCCAGGTTTGCCCAGCCTGGTGATAAAGGCCTGGAAAGATGGATTGAGCTGGAGCTGAAGCTTCTGGCGGATGTGGGGCTTGTAGGCTTTCCCAATGTAGGGAAGTCAACACTCCTGTCCATTGTGACCTCCGCAAAGCCTAAAATAGCTAATTACCATTTTACCACTCTGGTACCCAATTTGGGAGTAGTGGATCTGGGAAATGGCAGAAGCTTTATAATTGCGGATATACCCGGACTTATTGAAGGGGCCCACAGCGGTGTGGGGCTAGGGCATGATTTCTTGAGGCATGTTGAAAGGACAAAGGTGCTGATACATCTTGTGGATACCTCAGGACTAGAGGGAAGGGATCCACTGGAGGATTTTTATAAAATAAATGATGAGCTTAAGCTGTACAGTGAAAAGCTTGTAAACAAACCCCAGGTGGTTGCATGCAACAAAATGGATATTCCCGAGTCGGAGGAAAATTATAATAAGGTGACAGAGGAATTGGTCAAAAAGGGCTATGAGGTGTTTGCCATTTCGGCAGCAACCAGGGAAGGGATAGGGCCCCTTTTGGATAGAGTTTACAATTTGCTTGAAAAGGTAAAAGATGTTGAAGAACCAGTTGAAGAAATTGTAGATTTAGTGTATCATAGTAGTACGAGTGGTAAGCCATTTACTGTCAGGATAGAAGACGGAACATACATTGTTGAGGGTAAGCTGGTGGAGCAGCTGCTTTCATCGGTTAATCTGGATGACAATGATTCAATAAAATACTTTCAGAAGGTTCTTAGAAAGAGGGGTATTGTTGATGAGTTGAGGCAGTTGGGTATAAAAGACGGTGATACAGTAAAAATGCAAGAATTGGAATTTGAATATTTTGAGTGATGAACTGGAGGTCAATAGTAGGAAATGAACTGCATGCATTGCGAAAATTGTAAACAGAACACCGCAACGTATTTCTGCCTGGCAAAGAACGAAATAGTAATTAATGAGAACTATATTACCAATATTGAAAAAAGCAGAAGTGGCTGGAAAAAAGGTGATCCTGAATACGAAACTCATCGACGCAAGCTTAGAAAAGAAGTAGAGGTATAGAAGATGGCAGACGAGAGTCTGCCTTTTGAACATAATGGAGGAATATGGATGTTAAATAGTAAACAGAGGGCTTATTTAAGAGGACTTGGCAATACATTGGAACCTACTCTTCTTATAGGGAAGGGCGGTTTAAATGATAACATGCTGGTAGATATTGACAGGGCTTTGGAAGCGAGAGAATTAGTTAAGATAAAGGTATTGAACAACAGTATGGCTGATCCTAGGGAAACAAGCACCGAAATTGCTGAGAAAACCGGTGCTGAAGTAGTTCAGGTTATTGGGGGCAAATTTATATTGTACAGACAGTCTGTGGAAAATCAGACAATTATATTGCCATAATATAGAATCGGGGGTGGTTTTGTGAAGAGAAAAATGGCTGCAGTAATCAGCATTTTGGTTATAATAGCCTTTCTGCTGACAATGATTGCTCCGCTATTTCAATAAGCTTTTACCCAAAAATCAGGGTAATGGAGTGCCGTACTGAACGAGGGGCTGACCTCTTGATGAAGGTACGGTTTTTTTATAACGAATAGGAAAGTATAAATTTCATTAATGTACCACTTGACCTGAATGAGTTTCATAAAAGGCTTCCTTGGTCGTTAAAATGTTTCAATAGAAGCCTTTTTTATAGTGTATGGTATAATAATACAGATAAGAGGTTGTGGTAAAAAGCGGAACAGAAGGGTAAGATAGGAGGAGCATGTATGTCTGACAATACAGTGTGGATTGACTTTGGTACCATGAAGAGCTTCATGGTCGATGTATTCAAAGGTGTTGGAGTTCCGGAGGAGGATGCAGAGGTATGCGCAGATGTACTTATTACAGCTGACAAAAGAGGCATCGATTCCCATGGGATAGGAAGGCTGAAGCCAATATATATTGACAGGATAAGGCTTGGCGTCCAGAAGCCCGTAACACAGTTTGAAGTAATAAAAGAGGGACCGACAACAGCTGTAATAGATGGCCACGACGGCATGGGCCATGTTATATCAAGAAGAGCGATGCAGCTGGCAATAGGTAAAGCGAAGAGATATGGAATGGGTATGGTAGCTGTAAGAAATTCCACCCATTACGGTATAGCAGGATATTATTCTTTAATGGCCTGCGAAGCAGGAATGATAGGTATAACCGGTACAAATGCCAGGCCATCGATTGCCCCCACCTTTGGTGTGGAGAACATGCTGGGGACAAATCCACTTGTGTTCGGTATGCCTACAGATGAGGAATTCTCCTTTGTTTTGGACTGTGCTACATCTATAACCCAGAGAGGGAAAATAGAGGTGTATGCAAGGGCTGACAAGGAATTGCCCGAAGGTTGGGTAATCGACGAAAACGGCGGCACTAGGACAGACACGCATCAGATACTGAAGGACCTTGTAAAAGGCACTGCAGCCTTGACACCATTGGGAGGCATAGGTGAGATAACCGGAGGATATAAAGGCTACGGCTATGCGACAGTAGTGGAGATACTGTCTGCTGCTCTGCAGGGAGGGGCATTCCTAAAGGGTCTACTTGGTTTTGACGGGAATAACAAGCCCATGCCGTACCACCTGGGGCATTTCTTTATGGCAGTTGACATTAGTGCATTCATAGACTTGAATTCCTTTAAAAGGACTACCGGTGACATACTTCGTGAACTGAGAAGTTCTAAAAAGGCTCCCGGACAGGATAGAATATATACTGCCGGTGAGAAGGAATATCTCACATGGCTTGAAAGAAAGGACAAGGGCGTTCCTGTAAATGAGGCGCTTCAGAAGGATATGCTTGCTCTTAAGAAGGATTTGGGGCTTGATCAATATAGTTTTCCATTTGAAGATTAACTCAGAGATAAATGTCTGCTATAATATTGTTTATATAATATGTAGTGTATTGATTAATTAAAGGAGGAGAATGCATAATGCACGACAAGGATGTAATGTTTCTAAAAGACAAAAGCAAACACATACGAAGCTTGATAGTTGATGAGATAGGGAAGCTTGGAGTGGGACATATCGGCGGTTGTCTTTCGCCTGTAGAGGCACTTGTGGTTTTATATTACAAACAGATGAATATAGACCCGGCTAATCCCAAAATGGAGGGCAGGGACAGGTTCATAATGTCAAAAGGCCATGCCGGTCCGGCGGTATATGCCGTGCTTGCCGACAAAGGATATTTTGATGTCTGTGAGCTGGATACCCTGAACAAGCCGGAGACAAATCTCCCCAGCCACTGTGACATGCTGAGGACCAGGGGTATAGATATGACGGCAGGATCATTAGGGCAGGGCATATCCTGTGCTGTAGGAATGGCAAAGGCATCAAAGATAAAGAAGGATAACGCGCATATATATTGCATGGTCGGAGATGGAGAGAGTCAGGAGGGGGAAGTCTGGGAAGCGGCTATGTGCGCCGCACAGTTCAAACTCAATAATCTCATAGCCTTCACTGATTACAACAAGCTTCAGATAGACGGGTCTGTTCAGGAAGTAATGGGCATAGCTCCCTTGGATAAAAAGTGGGAAGCCTTTGGCTGGAATGTGATTAATGTTGCTGATGGGCATGATGTTGTTGAAATAGATGAAGCTGTAGAAGAAGGAAAGAAATCGGCAGATAAGCCTACAATGATAATACTGAATACCATAAAGGGCAAGGGTGTATCCTTTGTGGAAGCTGCAGGAGTCAAGAACCACAACATGCCTGTAACGGAAGAGCAAAGGCTTCAAGCACTGAAGGAATTGGAATAGGAGGGGCGGAATAATGTACGAGAATGTTGAAATGAGACAGGTATTGGCTGAAGCACTTGGCAGCATGATGGAGAAGGATGAAAGAATAATTGTTATAGATGCAGACCTTGCAAGGGCAAATGGGACAATGTCTCTAAGGGATAAATATCCTGAGAGGGCTTTTGATGTGGGTGTTGCAGAGCAAAATATGGCAGCAGTAGCAGCCGGTATGGCTGCATATGGATTTATTCCCTTTATAGGCTCCTTCACACCTTTTGCAACAAGAAGGATATGCGACCAGATAACAATATCTATAGCCTATGCAAAAAGAAATGTCAAGATAATCGGCTCGGACCCTGGTGTATCCGCAGAGCTTAATGGCGGAACCCACATGAGCATGGAGGATATAGGAGTAATCAGAAGCATTCCGGGAATAGTGATTTTTGAGCCTGTTGATGCAGTGCAGCTTGCAAAGGCACTTCCTGTGATAGTGGAATATGACGGGCCTGTATATGTAAGAATGTTCAGGAAGGCTTCACCAATAGTATTCAAGGATGATTACAAATTTGAGCTTTTCAAGGCGGACCTGATAAAAGAAGGTAAGGATGTAACGCTGTTTGCAACCGGTATTATGGTCAATGAGGCTCTGAAAGCCGATGAAATGTTAAAGGCCGAAGGCATAACTGCTGAGATAATCAATATACATACTATAAAACCGATAGACAGGGAAGCTGTTGTGAAGTCAGCGAAGAAGACCGGTGCAGTGGTAACCTGTGAAAACCACAATGTTATCGGGGGCTTGAAGAGTGCAGTGGCTGAGGTGCTTGCAGATGAGTACCCTGTGCCGATAAAGGCAGTAGGTGTACAGGATCACTTCGGTGAGGTCGCGAAGATGGATTACCTGAAGAAGAAGTATCATATGACGGCAGAGGATATAGTAAAGGCAGCAAAAGAAGCGATAGCAATGAAGAAGTAGCAAGAGGTCCAGGTACGGGTAACACGGAAAGACACGGATGTTACACGGAATTCCTGCGGAATTACACGGCGGGAAAAATATTCTGATACATAAATAATTATCGATAACAAAGCATATATCGAAATTTGCTAATATAGCAAAATAAATATAATACTTAACCGTGTTTTTCCGAAGGAAATCCGTGTTACCCGTTCCCCCGACCCGGGCTAGTATCGTGTTTCATAGGAAATGGAGAAATGCCATGACGAAATTTCTAAGGCTTTTAATAGCTATTATCAACAGAATCCATGATTTAATAGTGGATAGTGCCCATGGGCTGGGATTGAGGCTTACTGACAAGCAACTGCACTTTTGGCTGCTGGGAGCAATAGGAATAATTATTTTTATTGTATGCGATGCTTTATTTAAGCGGCTTGCCAAGTGGAGTGTCTCAGCTATTACGTTTATTTATACATTCACAATTATGGTTGTCCTGGTTCTGGCCATTGAAATTGGACAAAAGGTCACACAGGCAGGAAACATGGAATTTGAGGATGTAGTAGCCGGGTTAAGCGGTTTCATAGTATTTTCACTATTGTATATTCTAATAAGAATATTGTTGAAAGAATTAAAGAAGTAATGGATTATTTTAATGTTACACACTCTGTTACATTACAATAAAATAGTAGCAACTAAACAAAATAGCAGTTGACATCTTTGGCCTATGTGTTATAATCGATAGAAATACCTTTAGTTCACAATTTTTCGAAATGGAGACTCGTGCAATGGATAATTTATTGAGGAAGGGAATAAGCGGAATATATTACTTTAACTTTAGCTTGGGCTATTATTTTAGCGCCGGCTATTTTACATGCAAAAAAGAATATATTCCTTTTCTTAATGAGTTAAGAGAGTTCAAGCACATACTATATAGAAAACTTCTGTATATATGAAAACACCCGTTACAAATAAGGCTCATTAGAGCCTTATTTTTTTTAGTTTTTTATGGGTATAAAGACTGTTATTTCAAAATGAGGGAATTGTTACATACTAATTTAAAGGAGGATTACCATGGTGATAGTAATGAGAGCAGATGCTCCAAAGCAAGAAATTGAAAAGATAAAGGAAAGGGTGGAAACAGGGAATCGGAAGGTAAGCGTAATGGAGGGCAGGGATTATTGTGTGCTTGGCATAATAGGTGATACAACAGATATAGACGTAAACGAAATAGAAGCAAACGAACATGTGGAAAAGGTAATGAAAGTCCAGCAGAGCTACAAGCTTGCAAACAGAATGTTCCACCTGGACAATTCAGTGATAAGGGTAAGGGATAAGACCATTGGCGGACAAGATCTGGCTGTAATAGCAGGTCCTTGCTCGGTGGAGAGCGAAGACCAGATATTGAATCTGGCAAGAAAAGTAAAAGAGTGCGGGGCGACATTTTTAAGAGGAGGCGCATTCAAGCCAAGGACATCCCCGTACAGCTTCCAGGGCATGAAGCTTGAAGGACTTGAGCTTTTAAAGCTTGCCAGGGAGGAAACGGGCCTTCCGATTGTTACGGAAATAATGTCGGCGGATATGATAGAGAGATTTGTCGAAGATGTGGATGTAATACAGGTGGGCGCAAGAAATATGCAGAACTTCGAGCTTCTTAAGGAGCTTGGAAGAACCAGGAAGTCTATACTTTTAAAGCGCGGACTGTCTGCAACAATAGAAGAACTGCTTATGTCTGCAGAGTATATCATGTCTGAAGGAAACAGCAATGTAATACTTTGTGAAAGAGGTATAAGGACCTTTGAGACCTATACCAGAAATACTCTTGACCTTAGCGCAGTACTGGCAATCAAGAAACTCAGCCATTTGCCTGTTATAGTTGATCCAAGTCATGCGGCAGGCTTGTGGTGGATGGTTGAACCTCTTGCGAAGGCATCGGTGGCTGTGGGTGCTGACGGAATAATGATAGAAGTCCACAATGATCCCGCAAATGCCAAGTGCGATGGGCAGCAATCAATCAAACCTGAAAGGTTCAGGGCTTTAATGGAAGATATAACAGCCATGGCAGGCTCTATAAGGAGAATTGTTTAGGAGGAATTGAATTGGAAGAAGGCAGCTTTAGAAGAAATATAGCGGTGGTAGGCTTGGGATTGATAGGTGGTTCCTATGCCATGGCTTTGAGACAGCTTAAGGCCGGAAGGGTATTCGGAATCGATATAGATAAGGAGGTGTTGGACAAAGCAGTCGGTTGCGGAACAATAGATGAAGGCGCTGCTGATGCCAAAGCAATATTATGTAAGTCCGATATGGTAATAATTGCCCTCTATCCCCAGGATACAATTGAATTTATTAAGAATAACGCCAAGTATTTCAAACCCGGAACAATAGTAACCGATACCTGTGGTATCAAGCAGCCGATAATTGCTGCTGCAATGAAAAATTTGCCGGAAAATGTTGAGTTTGTAGGGGGACATCCTATGGCAGGCAATGAATTCCAAGGTTTTGATGCTGCGTCCCGGGAGCTTTTCTTTGATACAAATTATATTATAACACCCCATGAAAGCAATAGTGAAAAGGGAATAACGGCTGTTGAAGAGCTGGCAGCAGCAATAGGCTGCAAGTGTGTGACCAGGATAGAAGCAGAGGCTCATGACCGTATAATATCTTTTACCAGCCAGCTTCCGCATATAGTTGCCATCTCATTTGCTAATCTTGTAACGGGTGAGATGGATATGCATGCTTTTACCGGACGCAGCTTCACGGATGCCACCAGAGTCGCGGCATTGAACAAGGAGCTTTGGACTCAAATATTTAGGATGAATAATATAAACATTATTGATAGAATAGAAGATATGGAAGATATGCTGCAAAAACTGAAAAAAGCTATAAATTCACAGGACGAAAGCAGCCTTAGAACAATATTTGACAATGCTATCAAAGGGAAAAGGGAGATTGGATAGATGAGAACTCTTGAGGTTTCAATAAAAAGCAGCAGTACAGAATATAAAATAATGATTAAGAAAAATGCTCCAAAGGAGCTGTATGAATATTTGGCAGGGAAGCACAAAGGTAAAAAGGCTGCAATAATTACCGATGATAATGTAAATAAGCTTTACGGAGCATTATTGTATAAGAGTATAACCGAGGCCGGACTGAATTGTACGCTTATATCCGTCAGTCCGGGAGAAAAAAGCAAATCTATGGAGGTTCTTGCTGGAATATATGAGGCTCTTGCCAAATTCAACATAAGCAGAGGGGATATCATAATTGCATTTGGCGGCGGCGTTGTAGGCGATTTGACGGGGTTTGCCGCTGCTACCTATTTAAGGGGAGTGTCCTATATTCAGATTCCTACAACGTTACTGTCGCAGGTAGACAGCAGCGTAGGAGGCAAAACTGCAGTTGACCTGCCATCCGGGAAAAACCTGGTAGGCAGCTTCTATCATCCTGAAATTGTATTTATTGATACTATGTTTCTTAATACACTGGAAGACAGGTACTTGCGGGATGGAATGGCTGAAGTCATCAAATACGGATGCATCAAGGACAGTATACTCTTTGACAGGCTTCTGAATTATAAAGACCTGCAGCAATGCATTGACGATATGGATGAATTGGTATACTCCTGCTGCTCGATAAAGAGAGCGGTTGTGGAAGCGGATGAGCGGGACAGAGGAGAAAGAATGCTTCTCAATTTTGGACATACTCTGGGACACGCAGTGGAACAATACTACAATTACGAAAAATACACCCATGGAGAAGCTGTTGCGATGGGTATGGCGGAAATCACAAAACGAAGCGAGGGGTTGGGATTGACAGAAAAGGGTTCTGCAGCAGCTATAACAGAGGCCTTGAAAAAGTATGGACTGCCCTGTCAAATTCCTTTTGCAGATAAGAAAAAACTTGCCGGAGCAATAAAGCTGGATAAGAAATTCAATGGAGACAGCATTGGCCTTATTTTGCTAAGCAAGCTGGGAGAAGCCTTTATAAAGAAAATAAAGGTTGAAGAGCTGGAAAGCTTTATATAGGGGGATCGTAAATGAAGGAAGTAACTATATATCCGGATAGTCTTGCCGGAGAGGTTTTCATACCTCCATCAAAAAGTATGAGCCATAGGGCGGTTATATGTGCAGGTCTTTCGGAAGGAATAAGCATTATAAATAATATTGGAATATCCCTGGATATTGAAGCGACCTGCGAAGCCATGAGAAGTCTTGGTATAACGGTTGAGAAAGCTGCTTCTTCATTAAGGATAAAGGGCAGTGCTGCACTTGAACTGAAGAATACCCGGATAGACTGCCGCGAGTCAGGGTCTACCCTGAGATTTATCATACCGGTTGCAGCCTTGACAGGTGAACCTGTTGCTTTCTACGGGGAAGGGAAGCTGGTTGAGAGGTCTTTAGTACCTTACTTCAACATTTTTGAAAAGCAGGGGATAGAATATAAGACCGACAGCGGAAGGCTTCCGCTTCATATCAATGGCAGGCTGGCTCCGGGAGAGTTTCAGCTGGAGGGGAATATCAGCTCTCAGTTTATTAGCGGTTTGATGTTTGCACTTCCACTGCTGGATGGTGATTCACGTATTACGGTGACCACCGAATTGGAGTCAAAGCCATACATAGATCTGACACTGAAGGTTTTGGAGGATTTTTCAATTCACATAGAAAACCATAATTACAGGACCTTTATTGTAAAAGGAAATCAGAAATATAAGGCGGCAGATTATACTGTCGAAGGAGACTTTTCCCAGGCGGCCTTCTGGCTGGCAGCAGGGGCATTAGGGTCGGATGTGACATGCAGAGGTCTTGATATGGGATCAATGCAGGGTGATAAGTCGGTGTTGGATATAATGAATAAAATGGGATGCAGGATAGTTGCAGAGGGTGATACTATCAGGGCACTTCCGGCTGATATGAAGGGAACAGTGATTGATGCCTCCCAGTGTCCGGATCTGGTTCCCGTATTGGCAGTACTGGGTACATTGAGTGAGGGAAGAACGGAAATTATAAATGCAGAGAGGCTGCGTCTGAAGGAATCTGATAGACTAAAGGCTATGAGCAGTGAGCTGGGCAAGCTGGGAGCCTGTATTATGGAAGAGCCCGGGGGCTTGATTATTGAAGGCAGGAAAGGTCTCTGCGGCGGAAGGGTCGACAGCTGGAACGACCATAGAATTGCAATGGCTTTGGCTATAGCAGCCACTAAGTGTGATGAGCCGGTAGTAATAAGCAATGCTTCTTGCGTTGAAAAGTCTTATCCTGATTTCTGGGAGCATTATAAAGCATTGGGGGGTAGAATCGATGAGCGGGACATGGGGTAGCAGTATCAGAATATCAATATTTGGAGAATCCCACGGGAAGGCAATTGGAATAAATATTGACGGCTTAAAGGCCGGAATCCTGCTGGACTTTGATTATGTAAACAAGGAAATGCAGAGGAGAGCCCCCGGAAATAATGAATTGTCCACACCCCGTAAGGAAAGGGACGAATACGAGATACTCAGCGGTTGTTTTGAAGGCAGAACGACAGGGACACCTTTATGCGCAGTGATATATAATACAGATAAAAAGTCCGGAGATTATGCAAAGCTTAAGGATATAATGAGGCCTTCTCATGCTGATTATCCAGGATATGTGAAATACGGCGGCTTCAATGACTATAGAGGTGGAGGCCACTTTTCGGGGAGGCTTACCGCCCCGCTGGTTTTTGCCGGGGCAATATGCAAACAGATGCTTGAAAGCAGGGGAATAACCATAGGCAGCCACATAAAGAGCATAGGTGAAAAGCAGGATGAGCTTTTCGATGCTGTCAATGTTGAGGCAAATACCTTAAAGCTATTGGGGAGCAAAGCTTTTCCGGTATTGGATGAAAAATGTGAAGCTGTCATGAAGTCGGTTATTGCCCGGGCAAAGGAGCAAAAAGACTCAGTGGGTGGTGTAGTAGAAACCGCAGTAGTTGGTATGGAGCCGGGAATAGGAGAGCCTTTTTTCGATTCGGTAGAAAGCACCCTGGCTCATCTCATATTTTCAATTCCGGGAGTAAAGGGTCTGGAATTTGGAGCAGGTTTTGATATATCAAGAATGCACGGTTCCAAAGCAAATGATGAATTTTATATGGATGAAGGGAAGGTAAAGACTTACAGCAGCCACAACGGGGGAATTCTCGGAGGAATAACAAATGGAATGCCTTTGATATTCAGGACTGCCTTCAAGCCTACACCTTCAATCGGCAGGCTGCAAAGAACAATAGATATTGGGAAGAAAGAAAATACTGAAATAGAAATACAGGGCAGGCATGATCCGTGCATTGTTCCGAGGGCGGTACCTGTAGTAGAGGCTGTTGCTGCTATTGCGCTGCTTGATCTTGTAGTGCAGTGTGAACGAAAATAAGTTTAAAGGGGATGTGTTTTTGTTGGATGAACTTGAAATCCTGAGACAGGGAATAAATGAAACAGATGAAGAGCTTGTGAGCTTGTTTATAAAAAGAATGGCACTCGTAACCCAGGTTGGAGAGTATAAAGCCAAGAGAAATCTTAAAATATATGATCCGGTAAGAGAAAGGGATATTATTGAAAGGTTTGTCAGTAAGGTCAAAGCCGATTTTGACATAAAGTATGTTGAACAATTTTTGGAGAACCTTATGTTTTTAAGCAGAAGAGCTCAAGGAGATATTATAGGTGGAAAACAGGGGCCGGCAAAATTTGAAAGCCCCGGGGCCGCCATAACAATAGGCTACCAGGGAGTGCCGGGCTGCTACAGCCACCAGACGGGTCTTGAATACTTCGGGGAAGAGGTTGAGGCCTTGAGCTGCCGCAGCTTCAGGGATGTCTTTGAAGCACTTGCAAAGGGGAAAATACAATACGGTGTGCTGCCAATAGAAAATTCCACCTCCGGAAGTATCAATGATGTCTACGATTTACTCAGAGAGTATGAGTTTCATATTACAGGTGAAAAGTGCCTGAAGGTGGAACACAGTCTTCTGGCTGTGGAAGGTACAGAGCTTTCCGATATCAGGGAGGTATATAGCCATCAGCAAGGCCTGATACAGTGCAGCCGTTATCTTTCCGGACATCCTGAATGGAAGCAGATGCCTTATTTTGACACTGCAGGAAGTGCAGAGTACATTGCAAAGGAAGGATTAAAATCCAAAGCATGTATTGCAGGCAGCAAGGCGGCTTCAGTATACGGTCTCAGTATAATAAGCCGGAATATTCAGGATAACAGGAACAATAGCACCAGATTTGTAATCATAAGTAAAGAAAGGCTTGAAAGTGAAAAGGCGGATAAAATCAGCATGGTAATCAGCGTGCCTCATAGACCGGGAACTCTTTACGGAATGCTAAAGCATTTTGCAGAGGGTAATTGCAATTTAATGAAGATTGAGTCCAGACCTTTGGAGGGTAAAGCATGGGAATACTTTTTCTATATAGATTTAAGCGGAAATGTAAATGAAGAGAATACTAAGAATATCCTGGCTGATGTAGAGAAGGAAAGCTCATACTTCAGGCTGCTGGGCAATTATAGAAGTGAGGATGGCTGCAGGTTATGAAGAATGTTTACGGCTTGATAGGGGAACGGCTGGGGCACAGCTTTTCTCCCCATATACACGGAGAGATATTCAAAAAGCTGGGAATGGAAGGAGAATACAGACTTTTCGAACTGAAGGAAGAAGAGCTGAAGTCCGCTGTTTCGGAGTATAAGGTGCAGTGCATCAAAGGCTTGAATGTCACTGTACCGTACAAAATAAAGATTATGGCTTGTCTTGATGAGGTT
>LOES01000156.1 GCA_001515955.1 Clostridia bacterium BRH_c25
CAGGGCTTTTCTGGAGGAAGGAAGCTATGACTTCAGCTTCAGTGGACTAAAATCCGCAGCACTTAATTATATGAACTCAAAGAAAATGAAGCATGAGGAAATAAACCCGGCAGATATTGCTGCAAGCTTTCAGGAGGCTGTAGCGGATGTATTGTCTGCCAAGCTTGTAAAAGCCGCAATTGACAAGAAATCAAAATATGTGGTGCTGGCAGGGGGAGTTGCTTCAAACAGCAGGTTGAGGGAGCTATTGAAGCAAAGAGGGGAACAGGCCGGCATAAAGGCCCTTTATCCTTCACCGGTGCTGTGTACGGATAATGCTGCAATGATTGGCTGTGCTGCCTATTATAGATATATAAACGGCACAAGATCCGACTTTACGCTTAACGCAATGCCGAATCTGTCATTAGAATAAAAAGGGGGATGGGTGAATTATGAAACCGGCTCCCTTTAATTTATTGCTTGAAACTGCAAGCAGGGATAATATACTGGTACTCACAACCAACTGCAGTACTGCCTGTATATTCTGCAGCCATCTCCAAAACCCTGAGGAAGTAAAAGTATATTATGTTGATAAGCTCTGCAGGGAGCAGATTGATACACTGATAGAGTTTCTGGATGAAGCAGGGAAAATAGTTATCGGAGAATCAGCTACCCGCATTTGCGAAGGAGAACCCTTCCTGTGTGAGGATATAATTGAGATACTGCAAAGCATCAGGCTTAAATATGGTAATACACCCATACAGATCACTACCAGTGGAATACATCTGGATGAAGCCATTTTGACTGAATTAAAGAGGATTGGCAACATAGAACTGAACATTTCACTTAACAGCAGCAGTATAAAGGGAAGAAAAGAGCTTTACAGGGGAAAAGCACATATGGAAGCTGTTGATGCGGTAAAACAGCTAAGGGATTGCGGAATCAATTACAGCGGCAGTATAGTTGCAATGCCCCATCTGGTGGGATGGGAGGATATCAGGGATACTGCAGTGTTCCTCAGTGAGTGTGGAGCTTCTGCCATAAGAATTTTTATGCCCGGCTACACAAGGTTCTCAAAAGGGTTATTGCCTCCTAAAGATATCAGAAGCAATCTGGAGGAGTTTGTTGCCGAGTTGGGAAGGTCGACAGATATACCATTGATTATGGAGCCTTCAGGAGTAAAGAGCCTCCATGCCATAGTTGAAGGAGTGCTGAAGAATTCACCTGCCTGGTATTCGGGAATAGTCAAAGGGGACAGGATATTAAGAATAAATGGCAAAGAAGCAGCATCGCGAGTGGATGCGTATTATACATTGCTTAAAGCCGGTAACCCTAAGCTCGAAGTGATAAAAAACGGAGAATCCAGAGAAGTCCTTCTCAATAAACGTGAAAAAGCTCCTTCGGGAATGGTATTCAGCTATGATATCCATCCTGATACAATAAGGGGAATTGAAGGAGGGATACTAAGGAACAAAGAGAGAAGCTGCCTTGTATTAACCTCGGAGCTGGCTTATGGCATATTGACAGGATGTATTATGCAGAAGGAAAGAGTGGAAATTGAAGCTGTCAAGAACAGGTATTACGGCGGCAATATAATGTGTGCAGGCCTTTTAACCCTAAGTGATATAGAAGCCCATATGGCGGAGAGAATACAGCGGCCGGAGGTGCTGCTTCTGCCTGAAATAATGTTTGATGCATCAGGAACAGACCTTCTGGGAAGGCACTTTAAAGAATTGGAAGAAGGCCTTGGAATTAAAGTGGAAGTGATATAGAATGAAATTAGATACGAGATACTAGATGCGAGATGCGAGGGCTTAAGTAGGGCTTCGAAGGCTTATCCGGATTCTCGTATCTCGAGTCTCGAATCTCGCATCTGATTATTTTACGGAGGTGAAGGTAATGTATAGAGCAACACTTATACCAGGGGATGGTATTGGACCTGAGGTAACAAATGCAGCCATTAAAGTGATTGAAGCTGCAGGCGTTGATATTCAATGGGAAACAAAATATATGGGACAGATTGCTTTAGAACGTTTTGGGAATCCATTACCTGAGGATACAGTAAAATCCATTGAGAATAATAAGGTAGCTTTGAAGGGTCCGGTAATGACGCAGATAGGCGGAGGTTTCAGAAGTGTAAATGTCAGCCTCAGACAGCATCTTAACCTTTATGCAAATATCAGGCCAATTAAATCCTTTGAAGGTGTAAAATCAAAGTACGACAATGTTGATCTTGTGGTTTTCAGAGAAAACACTGAAGACTTGTATATGGGAATTGAGCATATGGTGGGGACTGATGCTGCAGAAAGCATCAAGCTGATCACCAGGCACGCATCCGAGAGGATAGCTTCCTTTGCCTTCAACTACGCGGTCAAAGAGAAGAGAAGAAAGGTTACCTGTGTACACAAGGCAAATATCATGCAGCTTACAGACGGACTTTTTCTTTCAACCGTAAGGCATATAGCCGGTAAATACCCGGATATAGAATATGATGAAATGACTGCGGAAAATCTATGCATGAAGCTTGTAATGTGTCCGGAAAGGTTTGACATACTTGTAATGCCCAATCTATACGGTGATCTGGTGGCTGAGCTTGGTGCAGGGCTTGTAGGCGGACTTGGCGTGGTACCCGGCGTCAATATAGGTGCAGAGGCTGCAGTATATGAAGCAACCCATGGAACAGCTCCGGATCTGGTGGGCAAGGGTATTGCCAATCCAACAGCCAGTATATTATGTGGTGCAATGCTGCTTAAACGGCTTGGAGAAAGAACGGCATCAGAAAAGATACACAATTCGGTTGTAAAGGTGCTTAGAGAGGCAAGATACATAACTCCCGACCAGGGGGGATCGGCTTCCACCGAAGAGATGGTAAAAGCCATCATAAATAACCTGTAATCATGTAGGGGCGGCCATTGGCCGTCCTTTGAAGCAAATAGTCGAATTTGCTTCAAAGCTGGAATAATAGGAATATGTACGGAAAGCTCACATCTTGGCGGATGTGGGCTTTTTGTCATGTTTATGCGGATTTTTTGCATAAGCAATTAATATGCAAAATTCGTGCCTTATTAAGTAAATAATACAAAATGTACAATAATATACTTAAATGGTATATAAAGTATATTATGCAAAATGCACACAGCCGATTATATGAATGATATGGAAAATATGACAGGCTTGTACTATTATTAATGTTCAGCTAAAAGGTGTTAGTGTAATTGCTAATTAACAGAATAATAATGGCTTTAATGCCTTGTCAGCGTCATCGTGATGAAAGCAAACGGTGTCATCCTGAGGGAGGAACGACTGAAGGATCTTAAGATACTTCGCTCCGCTCAGTATGACAGGGAACTATTGTTTATCGTGATGCGGTTAACGAGTAGTCATTCCGAGCCTGCGAGGAATCTTATGCCTATATTGAAGGCAGAATAGCAGATAAAAATGTTGCAGAAGCAGATTGTCTTGTTAGGAAGTATATAAAGAGGAGGGGTAGTATGAGAATAAACAAGGTCAAGAATCGGGTTAAGAGGATAATGGTATTTGTTATTTGCGTGATACTTGGATTTAATACAACGGTAGGTTTTGGCGGGGGTGGATCTTTAGATGATAGGCATTTTGTACAGTTAGGAGTTGACAAAGTTTGGGCGGAAAATCCGTGGGAGATGTGGTTGGTGCTTAATCCTGGATTAGCCCCAGGGAATGGGTTTAATTATATAGATGCAGTAATGAATGTTAATCCTTGTATAGAAAGAGCTGTTTCACTCAATTTTACGAGTAGAAATTATTTAAACAAAATCAGATACGTACGATATAAGTATTATAATTCATATATTATTTGGGAGGACATGACGTATGACTTAGATTTTTTAAAATATAACTATAGGGTCACTAGTGCTGTATTTACGGAAGCTTCCAATCGGTTTTTTTGGTATACTAAATCTTTTACGGAAGGTGTTATACTGACACCTTCGCAAGGTTTTGATGTGTGCATTCAAGAGAGAGCTGAAGTAAGATTAGAAAGACAATTAAGGAATCAAAACCCAACAATCAACATCACATCACCTTCGCCTAATGGAACATTCAGCGAAGTAGCAGGCTACAATACAATATCACTCCAAGGTACAGTAAGCGACCCCAATACAGGGGATGTAATAAC
Source organism: Clostridia bacterium BRH_c25 (assembly GCA_001515955.1). Next base: position 4,133 of record LOES01000156.1, read on the forward strand.
GACTAAATACAACATAGACGGAGGAACAACACAAACAGTCCCAGGTACAGTAACAACAAGCGGAAGCTTTACAACAACAAATATCAATGTTGGCAGCCTTTCGGAAGGAAATCATAACCTGAATGTATGGTGCACAGACAATCAAGGATTAACATCAACAACAACTGCAATACCCTTCAAAATAGACAAAACAGCACCAACCATAGGCACAGTAACCGTAACCTCAGCAACAAACAGCATAACCATAGCCGGCTCAGCAACAGACGCTATTGCAGGCCTTGACCCCTATCCCTACCGGTACACAGTATCAACAAAGCCTGCCACTTCATGGCTTACAGCCGCATCCTATACACAAAGCTCCCTTGCCGCCAACACACAATATACCACAACCTTCGAAGCAAGAGACTCAAAAGGCCATACAGCAAGCAAATCCCAAAGCATCTATACAAAAGCAGCAGTGCCTTCAGTCACAGTAAACAACCCAACCTCATACACATTGGATGTAACCATGAGTGATGCAAACCCATCGGCAACACCATACCAGATAATAGTCAATACCAATAAATACGTGACCCCTGAAGGAATACTGACAACCTCACCGGTATGGATAACCCCTGCCGGAAAGAAAATAACAGTAAAAGGACTCACACCCCAAACCACCTATACCTTCCAGGTGAAAGCCAAAAACGGCAATGAAGTAGAGACAGCACTGAGTTCCGCTGCAAGCGGCACAACACTAATAGCACCACCTGCAGCACCAGGGAACATAATAGCCACTGCCACGGATAACACAATCAAAGTATCCTGGGATGCAGTACCCACAGCAGCAGGTTACCAGATAGAAGCTGACGGAAGCACAATCAATGCAGGCACAGGCACCACATACACCCATACAGGACTTAACCCGGGAACACCCCACACCTACAGAATAAGAGGAACAAACGAAGGGGGACCGGGCAGCTGGAGCACAGCAATAGAAAAATCAACCCTTCCAAGTGCGCCGGGAATACCTGCAAACCTGACTGCAATACCCTTAAGCACATCAGTAACAGTAACCTGGAATAACGTACCTGGAGCCACCGGCTATGACATAGAAGTAAATGGTGCTCTGGTGAATAACGGACCAAATACCAACTACAGGCACACAAGCCTTACACCGGGGACAAGCCACAGCTACAGAGTAAGAAGCATAAATGCAGGAGACAAGAGCGGCTGGAGCAATACCGTCACAGTAACCACACTGATTGAATCCACCCCGGTACCTGTGAACCTGGAAACAACATCCTCCAAGAATCAAATAGCAATAACCTGGGATGCAGTAGACGGAGCCACAGGCTATGAAATAGAAGCAGACGGAGTAAGAATAGACAACAACACAAGAACCTCATACACCCACAGCAGCCTGAACCCGGGCACAGAGCACAGGTACAGAGTAAGAGCTAAAAGAGGAGTAACAGTATCGGACTGGAGCACCATGGTAATGGCTGCTACACTGACAGGAGAATTCGGCACCCCTTCGAACCTCAAAGCTTATGCAGAGGACACCTATGTATCCCTTACCTGGGATGCAGTCACCGATGCAATAAGCTATGAAGTTGAAATAGACGGAGGAGTAATCGACATAGGAGCAAGAATTTCATGCATACATGATGGACTAGAGCCATATTCCACCCACAGATACAGGATTAGAGCCAACAACGGGACAGAGACCAGCGACTGGAGCGAAATGTTGACAGTGACCACCTTTACTCTTACCACTCCCAAGAATATCACGACATCAGCGACGGAAACCTCAATAGAGACAGTGTGGGAAGCAGTATACGGAGCGGAATCCTATGAGCTGGAATTCGATGGCACGATAATATCCAGCATACAGGATAACACTTACACCTGTGACGGTTTGAGGCCAGGTACACAG
>LOES01000157.1 GCA_001515955.1 Clostridia bacterium BRH_c25
AAATGCAGCTCACGGTATAACCGCACTGCCATCCCGTGGGAAAGAAGGATATGATGTCCCGCTTTAAGTGCTGCAGCGACATTCTTCTTCCCCGGTGCATGAATCCCCATGGCATTGGATAATATAGCTGCACACCAGGGTTCATTGTGGGTAATCCACATATCTGCCAGATCATCCAATTCGGTAAAACATTTCCTTGCAAAGCTCAAAAACCAATCCACACTTTCCCGTGCTTCCCAGCCGCCCATATCCTGTGCCCATTGGGGCAAATCCCAATGGTACAAAGTAACTGCAGCTTTGATACCGTTTTGTTTCAGCTCTGTCAGGAGGTTTTTATAAAAAGCCATGCCTGAGGGATTGTATTTACCCTGCTCAGGGAATATTCTCGGCCAGGAAATTGAAAGCCGGTAGCAGTCCGCCCCCAGCTCCTTAATGATTGCAACATCCTCTTTATAGCGATGATAATGGTCACAGGCGACATCGCCGTTTTCCATGTTGTACACCTTGCCTTCTGTCTTTGAAAAGGTATCCCAAATAGAATCGGTCCTGCCATCTTCATCAAATGCACCCTCTATCTGATAAGCGGCAGTTGCCACTCCAAAAACAAAATTCTTGTCAAACTCCATGAATCCAGTTCCTCCTAACTCAATTGTGCCTCGTAATGTATATCCCTTCTTGAGCATGCGAGACACTAAATCAATGTTGTGCTTATTAACACTTTGAAAGACCAGAAATTTGTTGTGTTAATAAGCACTAATTAATGCGAATACAGCTGTTCCGTACAATCAGCTTTGTCGGAATACGGATCTCAGTAGGAACGTCCATTGATTTGTTCTCAATTGACTGAATCAATACATCCGCTGCTTTCTGTCCAATAGCAATCCTATCCTGTGAGACCGTTGTAAGCTGTGGCGTTGTAAAACCGGACACCTGGACATCATCAAAGCCGACAATGGATATATCCTCCGGAACTCTAAAGCCGTGAGCCTGAAATGCTGTCATAGCTGTCCATGCAATATCGTCATAACCGGCATAAACTGCTGTCGGCAAGTCCCCCCAGCAGCGCTGTATAAGCTCAGCCGCAGCCTTGCTGCCTTCTTCAAATGCGTAACTGTTGGTCTCTGCTATATATTTGGGATTCTCTTCAAGTCCCTTTGACTTCAAAAATTCCTTATATACTTCATAGCGTTCATAGCCGGCCAAGCTCCATAACGGACAGGCAATATGCGCGATTTTCCGGTGTCCAAGGAAATACAGGTATTCAAGAGCTTGAAGACTACCCATCCTATTATCTGACACAACAATCGGCGTGTTCTCATAGATTGATTCTATCGATACTCTTTTTATGTCACTGGCAAGGACGTCCTTTATTTCGTGCTCGTATTTGGCACCTACCGCCATTAGCACACCATCAACGCCTCTGTAGTTGCAGTGTTCAAGATATGAGGCTTCCTTATTGCCAAAGCGTCTGTTCAAGAAAACCACATCATAACCATATTCACCGGCTCTACTCTTGAAGCCCTGCAAAATTGTGCTGTAATGCTGGTGGGCAATGCCTGTGCCGGCATCTTCACAGAATAAAACACCTATAAGCCATGTCTTTTTTGTCGCCAGGGCCCTCGCATTGTTGTTCATGGTATATCCCAAGCTCTCAGCTGTTTCCATTATCTTTTGATAGGTCTTCTTGCTCACACCATTGTAATTGTTAAACGCCTTTGAAACGGTCGAAGGGGCACAGCCTACCGTTTTAGCAATATCGTATATTGTTACCATTTTTTCTGCTCCTCAGTTACTCAATTTTTACCATTATAACGCATATTTGCAGCTTATTCAATCAAGTACCCTGTAAGTGAAATAATCAAAATCCGCATATCCGCTTCCATCAGCCATATCCTGGCAGCTCATCCCTGCAAAAGCGCTCGTAAAGCCCATCGGGGTCGCATATTCATCAGATAAGGTACTGACATCAATACGGTAAGGAATAGCATGCCATTCCAAGTCCTCCTTTGCATAGGAGAATCTGCCGAAACGGTTTTTCGCCGTTAGCCGCAGATATATCTTACCCTCCCCAACCGGTATCTCCTTTTCTCCAAGGGGCATTGAAAATTTATTTTTAGTGAAGTGTAAAATGCCTATGCACTTTTCCCCCTTTTCTTCATTATAGGCAACTCTCAGATAGTATTGATTCTCCTCATCATAACGGTACAGAAGGCCTGCCATCCGTTGGAAGTGATTGAAGGGCAGGGTAAAACAGGTTTCTGCTTCAAAACAGAAATCAGTTTGACGGCGCACCAGCATATTCTGATTATGGAGTGATTGCAGTGACTCCCCTCCATAGAGACGCAGCTTGCCATCCTGCAAAATATCGTAATGTGCGGGCACCCGCAAGGACATAAAATCCAGCTTAAACGCTGCTTCGGAAAAAATATACTTATAAAGCTTTTGTTCACGCTTTTCGCCATAGCCTTCAAAAACGTCCGGCGGTATGATGCCGCCACTTTTCAAGTATGGCCAGTTATTTTTCCATATAACCTCTGAAATGGAGGTTTCCCGCCCAAGAGGGCATCTCATGCTTTTATGCAAGGGCCGTCCGCAAAGAAATGCTGCCCACCACCTGCCGTCAGGTGATTGACAGAGGCTGCCGTGACCTGCCTTTTTTAAATGTATCCCCAGGGCACCCTTCGAACTGACCAAATGGGTATTAGGATGCAGCTCGTAAGGACCTTCAATATGCTTCGAGCGTGCGACAGTCATTGCATGATCATAGGCGGTACCCCCCTCGGCAGTAATCAAATAATAGTATCCGTCAACCTTATATATGTGAGGGCCTTCCACCAGACCCCGTTCCGATCCTTTGAATATATTCTCCGGTTCTGAAATGGGCCTTAAGGTCTCGGGATCTATTTCTGTCAGTAAAATTCCGCTAAACTGTTCATTGCCTTTTTTACGGTAGTCCCATTCCATATTGACAATATATTTTCTTCCGTCTTCATCATGAAAAAGTGACGGGTCAAAACCGGAGCAATTCAGGAATATCGGTTCACTCCATGGCCCTTCAACAGAGGCCGCCTTCATCACATAATTGGGTGTATCCTTGAAAGGGCCGTAAGCCCAGTTCTTAACATTAGTGTATATTAAATAAAAGAAACCATTATGAAAGCTCAGACAAGCAGCCCAAATTCCCGCTGATTTGGCATTGCCCTTCATATCCAGCAGCTTATCGCTGTTTAACGGGTAAGAAACCGTCTCCCAATTTGCCAGATCCTTGGATGCCGAAATGGACACTCCTGGAAAATATTCAAAAGTAGAATTGGCAATATAAAACGTCCCATCAACACATATCATGCTTGGATCAGGATGAAAACCTGCAAGCACAGGGTTTTTTATCAAATTTACCACCACCTATATATTTTGCGAAAAACATTTTTATACTCTATTTAAATTTACTATTCTTTTACTGCGCCCATGGCGATGCCCTGTACTATATACTTGGAGAAAATGGCATAAACTATGAGAATGGGAACAATGGATATCGCAAGTCCCAGATAAATACTCCCATATTCCGTTCGATATGTGTCTCCTCGCAAGGTTTGCACCAGCATTGGCAATGTGTACATATCCATTTTTGAAATCATTATGAAGGGGGTTAAAAAGCTATTCCAGGATCCTACAAAAGCGAATATCCCCATGGTAAATGCACCAGGTCTTGCTATGGGCAGCATTATACTATGGAATATTTTCAGTTCGCCGCAGCCGTCAATTCTTGCTGCATCTATCAAGTCCTTTACAATCGCCGACTCAAGGTACTGTTTTGCAAAGAAAATAGCACTTGGGGCCGCAATCGCAGGTAGGATAAGAGGAATATAGGAATTAGTAAGCTTTAAGTAGGACATGTAACGGAAGAACCCTATTATACCGACTTGTGTCGGTACCATAACGAGCAGCAGTATAAAACCGTACAGATATTTCTTGTAGGCAAAATCATAAACATGGATAGCATAAGCAAACATCATGGAAAAGTATACAGTCAGCACCGTAACAGATACCGAAATAAAGGTGCTGTTGAAAAGCCCTTTGGCAATAGCAAAGCCTCTTCCGGTCAGGTTGCTCCAATTTGCCTGCAGGTTCCTTCCCGGCAGCAGGCTGATGCCCTGTTGGATCTCAGCAGTTGAACGGGTTGCATTTACCAACATGATCCAGATAGGGATAACGCACATCACAAATAAGGCAATCAGCACAATGTATACTAAAATACGGTAAACACGTGTTTTAAGACCATAACTCATGCTTTTTTCCCCCTTCTAACCTCTTTGCAGCTCTTTTTTCATCAGCACCATGTTTTTCACGGAGTAATCTGAATATAAGCAGCGATACCACACAGGTTATAATGAAAATCATGACCCCAACCGTAGCAGCAGCCCCTATATGCCCTTTATTACTTGAGAATTTCATGTACATCAGTACATTCATGGTCATAATTGAGCCATTGGGAGACCCGCGGCCATCCGTAAGCATGTATGGAATGTCGAACATCTGCATACCGCCTACCAGAGAAGTTACTAAAGTATAGATAAGTACAGGCTTTAACAGAGGCAGTGTAATGCGTGTGAACATTTGCGCCGAAGTAGCACCATCAACCATAGCGGCCTCATAGAGCGATGGAGATATGGAGCTCATACCTGCCATTAATATTATTAGGGTGGAGCCAAACCACATCCACCACTGCACATAAACCAGAATGGATCTTGTCCAGCCACCGCTTCGGAAAAAATCAATGGCGTCATTCAAGATGCCTGCACGTACTGTGATTTGATTAATCGGTCCATACAAGGAAAAGAAGTTAAAAAACAGTACCGCAATGGTAGCAGGCATTAAAAGATTCGGCAAGTAATAAAATGTGCGCCATATTCCTACAAACCTTATCTTCAGGCGTATACTCGTAAACCATATAGCCAAAAGCATGGCAATACCGATTTGAGGGATGAAATTTGAAAGCCAAAGTGCCCAAGTGTTGACTAAAGACTGCAGGAAAAACTTATCCGAGAATAGTTTTACAAAATTCTCCAGTCCTATCAGTTTATAACTCCTGCTCATTAAAGTCATGTTTGTGAAGCTCAGATAGAAGGTATAGACCAGAGGATAAAGACTGAAAATAAGGAATCCAATAATAAACGGCGCAGTAAAAAGGTAGCCATAATAGTTCTTATTCAGTTTGCTGCTTCGCTTTTTAGTGTTTTCAGCGTTCACCATCAAAACAGATACATCCTTTCTTATTTGATATTTGGAATAAAGAAGAGCAAAATCTGCGGTAGATAATCCGCACCGCAGATTTTGTTGCTTAGAACGCTCTGCTTCCTTTTTCTATTCTACAGTAATATCCGGCAGTGCACTTCGAACCGAATCCTTGAACTGCGTCAATGCCTCTTCCTTTGTTGCCTTCTTTGAAGCGTAATTATTAAGAGGGTCATTAAGGGATCTCTGAATGGCATCATCCGATGCCTGAAGCAGCTTCAAGCTGACATTTGGTGCTGCTTCTGCAAAGCCTTTATAGGAGTTCTGTCCTGCAAGGAATTTGCTGGTTGCCGCATCATCAAACTGACCAATGATCTCATTTACTACCTTCTGGCTGGATATAAAATCCCCAGGTCCTTGAGAAAGCGTATCCCCCACTGTCGGGTCGATCTTTTTCAAGTAGTCGTTTGTATATGTTCCCAGTGCCCAGGCTTTGAGGTTCTCGGTATCCAATGCTACAAACTTTATAAATTCCTTTGCCATATCCATATTTTTAGCACCGTCCATTGCGCCTACCCAGGTGCCGCCCCACTGATAAGGCATTGGCCCGCTTATGCAAGCCCAATCGCCGGACGTGTCTTTACCAACATTTTTAACTGTATCCGAACCTTCTGCTTTTACTTCCTTTGGTGCTGCATTTGGCATCAACACATATGGAAGGCCCCAGGTCGGAAGCAGATAACTAAATACTTGCTTCAGATTACCTTTTGCATCCACCAGGGAATCGTTCATGCCTGCAAACCAACCTTCCTGCCACTGATTTGCCTGAGCTTCGTAACCGTTCTGACGGAAGGATTTTGCGGTTTCGAATAATGTATCAACCATCGGATCTATAACAAGCTTGTCGTCTACTACCCAAGGTTGTTTGCGGTTAGCAAAGAACAGGTTTTGAAAATCCCCGGTAGAACACACCATATAAGTGTTGCCCTTGGATTTTTCCTTGACTACTTTAGCAGCAGCCTCGAACTTTGCCATGTCGGAAACGATTTCCTGAATAGCTGCAGGATCATCTGTCCCAAAGTATTCTTTTGCCAGGCTTCTTCTATAGAACATGGCACCGGGTGTTGCCTGATAAGAATAAGCTTTTGTTATACCTTCATATGTACCGATATCCAGTGTGAACTGATAGGTGTCAAGCTCCTTTGCAATTGGCAGCAGGTCACTGACATCTGCAAGAAAATCACTTTCTACATATTCCCTTACGAATGATGCCTCAAGAGATACGACATCCGGCAATTCTCCCGACTGAAGGGCAGATTTAAGCTTTGTCTGGAATTCACCATTTGTCATAGGAATCATAGTGTACTCAACCTTGATCTCAGGGTGTTTCCCTTGGAAAGCAATCGCCATCGTCTTTACTTCGTCTGTAAAGGACCAGATCTTCAGTACCTGAGGTTCGGCCGGCTGACCTGCCTGCGCTTCAGCAGCCGGAGCCTCTGATGCTGTAGGAGCAGCCGGTGCACATCCTGTAAACAAACCCGCTATCATCAGGCATGCTAAGGCTAGAGCGATAGTCTTCTTCATTAATTTCCCACCTCTTCCTATAATACTTGCGGAATTATAGAAACCGCTTTCTATTTCCTCTTTTAATATAACATAATCCCCACCGGTTTTCAACGGATTTTTAGAATTTTCTGTTAATAATATTTTTTATCAGTACATCGCAGATATACCAGCACTCCAAAACAATTCTTCCTTAGCAAATATGTTAAATATCTATAAAGTATTTAGTTAAAATATCTTTTTCGACGAGTCCTGACAAATTTCACGTTATCATTTTATTTGGCAGTTTTTTAACAAATATAGAAACCGGTTTCCATATTTAGTTCTATCTACTGCTGCCTTCCTGCTCTTACCATAAAAAATACACCCCTATGGCAATATGTGTATTACATATTTTAACGTAACGGGTGTATCCCGTCTATAGCCCGGACATTTGTAATGGTGGATAAATCCGCGATCAGGCATTCAGAGCCGATACTGCATCCTCTATATAGGATCACAGCTGTGCCAATAACACAGTTGTCTTTTATAAGAGCCCTGCAAAAGCACCGGGCTTGAAATAACAATGCAAGCTCAAGCTTGACAAGCTCATAGACCGGCATCTGGCTATATTATAGCAATACAGGTCCTATACTTTTTTTGATAATATGCTAAAATTACATTGGGGTGATATTGTGAGAAAAAGGGGAGATAAATCATGTTATCACAGTATGAATGCGATATTATTGAAAAAGGAATCGATATTTCCTGGACAACCTGGGGAAAAATGCGCAATTCTTCATTAACCATAGGTGAGGTATCTTATGTAAAATCTGACAACAACAAAGGACCGGAAAGGATATTTAAAATAAATTTCACCGGTGAGGATATTGATGAAAAAATAATGAAAATGATTTCGTACATAAAGGCCGGTATTATGCCGGATTCCATGTTGATAACGCCTGATACGACTCCGGTAAACCTTGCTGAATTACTGGCTGAAAAAGGGTTCTGTATTGATGACTCTGACCCTTGCATGATGCTGGAACTGGATAATTTCAACTACCAGAGAAATATAAATGAAAATATTAGTGTAGTAGCATTGGAAAATGATGAATTGTTAACCGAATGGGTAAAAATCGTAAGTGAAGCGCTGTTCGAATGTGAACTTATAACTCTAAATCAGTTTAAGGACGTTTTTAAACTTGACAATACACATTTTTATCTTGGCCTTAAAAATGGTATTCCTGCATCAGCTTGCATGACAATAACCGATGGTGATACTTCTGTACTGGAAATGGTGGCTACGCTAAAGCAATATCGTCACAATGGTTTGGCAACAGCTGTAGTTAGCAAAGCACTTGATGATTTGAAAAAACTTGGGACTAAAACAATTTCTTTACGGGCTGAAAAAGATGGTGTTAATTTATATAAGCATTTGGGCTTCAAAGAGTGTTTTAACCGGATAGTAGCATCATGCGATTGGAGTAGGATATATAAGAATGCCTGCCCATGCCGTATTGAAGCTGAAACAATTGCCAAAGCACAGGAAATATTCCGTATAAGCCCTGATATAAGTAGCTTTATTAATAAAATGGAAGAACAACATGTCATCGGTAAAACCATCCGGTATAATGATCAGGAAAATGCAATTTATATTACCAAACTCTATGCTTGCGATTGTGGGAGTAATTGCAGTACAAACAATTCGATAATTGGACAGCGCTGCCATTGTGAATATGTCAACGACATTAACTGTATTATTCCAATTTCATACTGTAAATGTTCATCTGCCTTTTTTGAGCCGCTTTTCACTCCATTATTTGGAGATAATATCGTTATAGAACCAGTTGAAACAGTATTATCAGGAGGAGAACAATGTACATTCAAATGCACGGGTATAAGCACCTCCCTGTAAGCTTTGGGGTATGCAAGCAGCCGGTATACAGATGAGACATGAGCAGACTAAAGCTTCTGACAGCTGTATGTCATATATCAGCCGTCATTTTTAAGTCAATCAGAGAAACAAAAAATATAATGGGGAGGTATTAAATAACACCTCCCCATCGTTTACTAGTAATTAATCACCTTATCAATCATTTTCAAAAATCAGCCCCTTTCATATATACTAACCGGTCGAGTTTATTATCGCATATAACGGTTTACTTTAACAGGGAAATGTTGATTATAATAATTCTTTCCCGCATAGCCTATGTCTACTTCCCGGCTGTACGCACTATTTTTCTGATACTGTCTTCGGACAGGCAGAATATTGCTGCAAGCTCTGCAGTTTTTACTCCATTCTTATAAGCTTCACAAATCTCATAATTCCTGTTATTTATAACCGTTTTGGCACCGTTGTTTTCACCCCAGCCGGTCCTGTTTTCTTCCTTTTTAGGGATATAGACCAGATTACCTTGAACATATTCCTGCAATTGCTCAAGCAGTTCAGGCGGGAGAATCACCTTCCCATTTTTGTAATCCACTAATGAAAACCTCCTTGACCATGATACTGATTGTCTTCTCACAGACAGATATTTTCATTAATTTCACCCCCTTGGCCTGATTGTCTATATTATTTCAAATATAGCTACATATATTTTACTATATTTTCCCTTATGTCAGCAACGTCGGTAATATTACAAAACAAAAACAATTCAGTTGCCGGTATTACAGCATCAACTCCGACTATACCTGACCCCCCTATTGCCTCACCTCGCCTGGAATTAAAAACAAGCTTATTCAAAAGAAAACCCTGAGAGTTTTTCTCCCAGGGTCTGCACCAATAGGTTGATACCTACCGATTTAAATTCTTTCCCGCTCTTCATAATGAGTATGAAGCAGTTCATGAGCCAGCTTACCGTATGGTTCTCCCAGATATTCCTTATACAGCTGTAATACCTCAGCATTCTCATGAGATTTTCTCAGCTTCTTACTTCTATCTTCCCGATAAATAGCTTCTTGACGTTTCTTAACGATTTCATCATTTCCATGGTGATACGGCTGACCGCCACCGCCAACACATCCACCTGGACAGGCCATGATTTCAATAGCATCATATTTTGATTTACCTTCCCGAATGCTTTCAAGCAGTGTGCGGGCATTTCTCAATCCGTGGGCGATGCCAATTTTCAGCTCTTTCCCTGCCACATCTACAGTGCCTTCACGCAATCCCTCCATGCCTCTCAACTGTTCAAATTCAACATTTTTCAGTTCTTCTCCCGTTATCCACTCATAGGCTGTACGAATGGCCGCTTCAATGACACCGCCGGTGGTTCCAAATATGACCGATGCACCTGTGGTTTCTCCCAAGGGTCTATCAAATTCACTGTCATCAAGATTTTCAAAATCGATACCTGCCTCTTTGATCATAGCTCCCAGCTCCCGGGTGGTCACCACGATATCCACATTATTATGCTCATCCATTGTCAGCTCTGCACGCTTTGCCTCTGCCTTTTTAGCAATGCAAGGCATGATAGATACCATAACTATATTATCAGGATCAATACCGTTCTTTTCTGCATAGTAGGTCTTAACAATAGTTCCAAACATTATATGTGGCGATTTACAGGTCGATGGTACCTCCAAAAGCTCTGGGAATTGATGCTCGATAAACTTCACCCATGCAGGGCAGCAGCTGGTCAATATAGGCAGTGTTTTATTGTTCTTGATTCGATGAATAAGCTCAGTGGCTTCTTCCATGATGGTAAGATCTGCGCCAAAATCCGTGTCAAACACGGCATCAAAACCCATTCGTTTTAATGCTGTAACCATTTTCCCCGTTACAATGGTTCCCGGCTCCATGCCAAAAAGCTCGCCCAGGGCAACACGGATGGCAGGGGCAGTCTGTACAACAACATGTTTATCCGGATCATTGATAGCTTCCCAAACCTTATCGGTATGATAGACCTCTGTTAGTGCCGCCGTTGGGCATACCGATACGCATTGCCCACAGTAGGTACAGGAGGACTCAACCATAGGTATGTTAAAGGCAGGCCCTACAAAGGCATCAAAGCCACGCCCGATTCCCGATAGAATTCCACAGGTCTGCACTTCGTTGCACGCGGTCTCACAGCGTCTGCAGTAGATACATTTATTAGCATCCTTTACAATAGCATCACTGGATGTATCTTTGGGATAATCCATCCGTTCCCCTTCCCATCTGATTTCTCTTACTCCAAGCTCAGCAGCCAATGCCTGAAGTTCACATTCAAGGTTTTTAGGGCATGTGAAGCATTCATTGGGGTGATTGGATAAAAGGAGCTCCACGGCCATTCTTCGGGCAGTGACAGCACGTATTGAATCCGTCCGGACCTCCATACCCTCCGTCAGCTTTGTGACACAAGCAGGGACCAGCATATCCCTTCCCGGGGCTTCTACCATACATACCCTGCAAGAGGCTGTCTGATTGACCATTTTTAAATCATGCAAATCCAGATGACATAGAGTAGGAATCCTGACACCTGCTTCATGAGCCGCTTCCAATATGGTAATGCCCTCCGGCACTGTCAACTCCTGATTATTAATTTTCACTTTAATCATTTTTCTATTTTCATCCATATTTTCACCTCATTTCTTTTTGGGATTTATTTTCCGCCTTATATTTACTTTCACCCTGGGGGTGATCAACATCCTTAATAAAGTCCATATATTCCTCCCAGAAATATTTCATGGTGCTAATGACGGGATTCGGAGCCGTTTGTCCGAGACCGCAAAGGGAGCCGTCCTTTATCATATAGCACAACTGCTTTAAAGCATCAATGTCAGCCATGGTAGCTTTTTTGCCGGTGATCTTGTTTAAAAGCTCATACATTCTCTTGGTACCGATTCTACAAGGTGTGCATCTGCCGCAGGATTCATCCATGGTAAACTCCAGATAGAATTTTGCGATATTGACCATATTGTCTTTTTCATCCATGACAATCATACCCCCTGAACCCATCATTGAGCCGATACCCTTAAGACTGTCATAATCAATGGGTGTGTCCAGGTCTTTTTCTGTAATTACTCCGCCGGATGGTCCGCCGGTCTGTACAGCCTTGAACTTCCGTCCTCCTTGTATGCCTCCGCCAATATCGTAGATAATTTCCCGGAGAGTGATACCCATCGGCACTTCCACCAGACCTACATTATTGATTCTGCCGGCAAGGGCAAATACCTTTGTTCCTTTGCTCCCCTCTGTTCCGATGGATGCAAACCAGTCTGCCCCTCTTGTTATGATAGGAGAAATATTTGCAAAGGTTTCTACATTATTGACACAGGTAGGCTTCCCCCAATATCCTTCCTGGGCTGGATAAGGCGGTTTATAATTAGGCTCTCCCCGTTTCCCTTCACAGGAATTAATGAGGGCTGTTTCTTCTCCGCACACAAATGCTCCTGCACCATATTTCAGTTCTACATCAAAGTCAAAGCTTGTGCCAAAGATATTTTTTCCCATTAGCCCCAGTTCTCTTGCCTGTTTAATGGCAGTATTCAGTCTGGATATTGCGAGAGGATATTCCGCCCGGATATAAATAATACCTTTATCCGCTCCAATGGCATATCCGCCAATAGCCATTGCTTCCAATACACTATGAGGATCGCCCTCCAGGATGCTTCTGTCCATGAAGGCTCCCGGATCACCCTCATCAGCATTACAGATGATAAACTTCACATCACTTTCCTGCTTCTTGGTAATTTCCCACTTGACACCCGTCGGAAATCCTCCGCCGCCGCGACCGCGCAGTCCGGATTTTTTTACTTCTTCAATCACTTGATCTCTGGTCATTTCCGTTATTGACTTTCCTAATGCCTCATATCCGCCCAATGCGATATATTCATAAATGTCCTCCGGATTAATCAATCCACAGTTTCTTAAAGCAACCCGCAGCTGCTTTTTATAGAAAGGCATGTCCTCTTGCCTGTTAATCCTGTTTTTTACTTCTGGCTCCTGATACAAAAGCCGCTCAACTCTTCTTCCCTTGATTATATGTTCATCTACAATATCCTTGGCATCCTTTGGTTTAACACGGACATAGAATACGTTATCCGGTTCTATTTTGACAATAGGGCCTTGTTCACAAAAACCAAAGCATCCCGTTTTGATGATTTCTACTTCTTCCTCATATCCCCGGGCCTTGATGATAAGCCCCAAATTCTTGATTACTTTTTCACTTTCACTTGCCAAACAGCCTGTGCCTCCACAGACCATGATATTTGTACGGGCTCCTGCCATACAAACCCTCCTTCGCAAACTATTTTCATTTCATTATGCCCTTTCGAAATCCATGTTTAAGACCAAACTCTCTACGGGCTCTCCGCCTTTTAAATGCTTTTCGATAATCTGATTAACCCTGTCTTTCTTTACGTTTCCATAAAGAACAGGCTTCTGACCCGGAATATTTACTTGAACAGTAGGCTCTGAATGACAGTATCCTATACATCCCACCGGTATCACCTTGATATTGGTAAGCTTCTCCCTTGCAATCTCATCAACAAATTTGTTCAGAGTTTCCCTGGCACCTGAGGAAATACCGCAGGTAGCCATTCCGATAAGGATTTCTATTTTATCCTCACTTGTTTCTCCACGTTCCCGCAGGCTCACTCTGCCTGCATGCTCCTCCCTTATTCTTTTCAGATCCTCTAATGATTTTATTGGCATCTCAAAACCTCCTAACTGCGATATGCATTGATAATCTCATCCAAGTCCTCTTCCTTTACACGCCCAAACACCTTGTCATCCACCATCACAACGGGAGCCAGCCCGCATGCTCCGATACAACGCACGTCCTTCAGTGTAAAAAGTCCGTCTTCCGTTATTTCATTGGACTCAATCGAAAGCTTTTCTTTCACCCTTTCAATGATTTTGTCAGCACCTCTAACAAAGCAAGCCGTACCCATACATACGCTTATAGTATGTTTTCCTCTGGGTTTTGTCGTGAAATATGAGTAGAAGCTGACAACCCCATACACTTCAGCACCGGGAATACCCAGTTTTCTGGCTACGAAGAGCTGAACATCTCTTGGTAAATATCCGAATATATCCTGTGCTTTATGCAGAATCTTTATTAGAGCACCCTTGGTGGTATCTAAGCTGTCAATAAAGCTCTCCAGTTCATCGTATTTTTCCTTTGGCAGCTCCTCACCTGTAGGTTCTGTAACGCTGATTGCTTGTGGTTTAGTCATAATAATCACCACCCTTCCTAAATATTGGGGTATATCAATTCTAATTAATATACCCTTTTCATAAATATTTAAAACAGTTTTGTTGTCCGTGTTAGTGAATTCGTTCAGCCATAGCTGAACATCGAGGATTCAGCTGGGAACTCTACTCCACCTTGCAGAAGGCGGAGTCTTGGAATTATGATAAAAAAAGAGGCCATCCTATAAAAACAATAGGATAGTCCCCAAATTAAATAATACTGCTTTTAGCTGGTGCCTTTGAAACCATGCATAAAGTAAGTGCTTAACCCCAACTTCTCTCCACGGATGTGATAAGAAAACGATTCGTCTTCGCCGGAATCCGTAACATAACCAATATTGTCGTAGTCGAGTGCTTCCTCCCATATCTCCTGCATGTATTTGCGGAAATACGCGATGTCGAAGCACTTTTCCCATGTTTCAGGATATTGACGATATAATTCCTGGATTGAAGGGCTACCGGGTAATTCCTGGATTGAAGGGCTACCGGGTTTAAGGGAAAAAAATGCACCGATAGCATAAGTGTTTTGATGAAAATAACGGGTCAGAGCATCAGTTGCATAGCCGTTATGAAAGATCGCGTACTCATTGGCGGCATCAAAATCTATATAGATATCAACGCAATTGTTTTTCAATGGCAAAAGGTGGCTGCCCGCTGCAATATAAAGTACCTGAAGATCCAAATTCAGCTTGTCAATCAGGTTTTTATACACTGCTACAATTTCGGGATATTTATCGGTGATGATATAGTAGGCATCTTTGTCCATAGCTTCAAAATTGGAATGACAGAAGCAGTAATTATTGACAAAGTCCTCTAAAATAAGTTTACCTTTCGTATCACATTTATTCAAACGCTCCAGCATCCAGTGATAAGCCTTTTGCATCAGGGTGATTAAAGATGGGCTCATCATACGATAGCAATTACGTTCAACATCAGGACCATCATATATGCTGATCTTACCAGGCTGTCCTATCAATATCCCATTTTGGATTGTTGCATTAAACCCACAAGCGCAGTTCAATCCTCCTGAGATTATTTGATCTCTTTCAATATTGCAATTGCTGATGCTCAAATTACTCTGACAATGCGGACAAGCAAGATATGGTAAAAAGGTCAGAGGCACGCCGCTTTTGCGCTTGATTGCGTCAGTATGCTTGCTGGAGGTGCTAGATATTTCCTTTTGCAGGTCGTTTATCACTTTATGCAGATGTGCTTTTTCACCTAAAAGCACTTTTTTTTGAGCTACAAGGATGTTGATATAGTCGCTTAATTCTTCGGAACTGTCCAAGTTACTCAATCTCTTTAAGGAAAGTATTTTGTGGATATCGGTAATGGAAAAGTGAAAGAATTTCAGTTTCTGTAATAATTTCATGTCTTCTATATCCCGCTCACAGAAATCATAACGGTCGTTTTTAGTAACAGGCACCAAGAGACCTTTGTTGATATAGTATCTTATCGTTTCCGATGTAAGATTGAAATGTTGACTAAATTGACCTATTTTCATGCCGCCCCCCCTTTAAATAACTTCTATACCTAACTGCAGATGTTTGTGTTTAGGTCGTGTTATTATATAAAAAATAAACGAAGTTTCGTAATGTTAAAATTTCGATCACAAATACCTATTGTAGTACACCTAGCTTTACTTGGTATTATAGTTATGATGATAGATCAATCAGATATATATTAGAATACTTTCATTATATAAATAGTACAAATAAATCACAATAATTATTTGTTATTTCGAAACAGCTTGGACTCATTTGCATTAAGCATTGATATAATCGTCAGGGAAGGGGGTGTACATAATGGTTTCAGGCGGAACCTGGTTTATTTTCTTTACTCCTCTTTGGAGCAGTATCCTTATTTCCTACTGGTTCTATAAAAAAGCAAATTTTTAGGAGGTGGTTTAAGTGGTAGTAAGTACAATCATTTTTGTATCATATCTATTGATTTTGGTTGCTATAGGTGTTATTACTTATTTGAAGAGCAAATCTTATTCCGATTATAATTTAGCTGGTCGTTCCAACAATAAATGGGTCACTGCTATTTCCGCCGAGTCCTCCGATATGAGCGGATGGCTGTTGATGGGCCTGCCTGGTGCTGCTTATTCAGCAGGTTTTGCTTCAATTTGGATCATTATCGGGCTTATTTTCGGTACTATGCTAAACTGGATGTTTATTGCCAACCGTTTGCGCGTGGCTACAGAAACCTATAATGTCTTTTCCATTACCGAATATTTCGAAAAACGTGTCAATGATAAGACCGGTTCAGTCTCCCTGGTTGCCGGTATCGCGATTATTGTTTTTATGATTATCAATGCGTCTGCAGAGATTATTGGCAGCGGCAAATTGCTCAATGCCACCTTCGGCCTTGATTATAGCGTGGGCATCGTTATAGGCCTTGTGATTGTAGTACTTTATACTTTTCTGGGCGGGTATATGGCAGTTAGTTGGAGCAATCTCTTTCAGGGTACAATTATGTTCTTTGCTTTGCTCTTTGTGCCTATTGCTGTAATAATTGAAATCGGCGGTTATGGTCCGATCATTGAGAGTCTTTATAATCAAATGCCGGGATTCTTCCAATTCCTTAATGGCGAAACCGAATTTCTGCCCGCATTATCGATTATCCTTGGTGGTCTGGGCGTAGGTCTATGCTATTTCGGCATGGTGCATGTATCGACCTGTTTTATGTCAATCAAGCATCCTAACGAAATCAAGGACTCTACCTTTATTGCTACTACCTGGGTCAGTATTTCTACTTTTGGCGCAGTCATCATAGGTATGCTGGGAGCTTATCTCTTCCCAAATATTGCAGACCCCGAGCAGGTCTTCTTCATTATGGGAAGCACTTATTTCCCGCCCTATCTTCTAGGCTTGTTCGCTGCAGCAGTAATGGCAGCCATTCTGTCTTCGGTCAGTGCCTATGTTATCGTAGCTGCAGCTGCTTTTGGTGCTAATATCATTAAAAAGTTTGCTAGAGGAGTAGATGATAAAAATATTGTCAATCTACAAAGAATCGCGGTCATTGTCATATCCTTGCTGGCTTTTCTGATGTCCCTTAAATCAGATCTGGTCTTCGCGGTTGCTTTGTTGGCAGCGGCAGGTCTGGGCTCCTCCTTCGGTCCCCTGACTATTTTTAGTCTATACAGTAAGCATGTCAATAAAACCGGCGCTATCGCCAGCATCGTCGTTGGTTTGGTAACGGTTATAATCTGGTATTACAGCGGCATGTCCGCTTATCTTTATGAGTTAATCCCCGGTTTCTTTGCAAGCTGCCTCGCTCTCTGGTTAGGTACCAAGCTCTCTGGTGGTGCTGATAAAGAAACTGTGGCCGTTTACGAAAGCTTCATCGCCAAGCTTAAGCAGAAAGGGGAAAACTAAGTGTCAAGAATATTTATTCCAACCGATAGAATAGGTTTGGTTTCTTTTCAAAAGAGTATCAGTGGTACTTTTAGCAGCTTGAATAAATTGCTGAATAAAGGGACCTCTTTGGCATGGCACGTAAACGGTCTGCGTTTGCCAAGCACACAGCTTTGGCCGGAAGGCCATTACTATCAATGCGGTTTTTCCATGGATGACAATGCTGAAGCTCGTACTATCTTGGAGGATAACGGCATTATCTATGAATCTCTCGATGAAATGCCTCACACTTCCTTTACGGTAAAGCCGGTTAATATCGCTGTTTATGATGGTCGCGGTGCAGGCAGGGAATTCTCCGACCCCCTGCTGGAAGTATTGAACATGGGCGGTTTCACCCACAGCTATATTGGCGATAAGGATATTCGTGAAGGTAAACTAACTAATTTTGATGTACTTATGGTTCCTGGAAGCCCTGACGCGGGCGAATGCTATTATGCCGGCCTTGGTGATAAAGGCTATGATCAGATTCGTTCTTTTATTGCTGATCGCGGTCACTATCTGGGAATTTGTGGCGGTGCTTATTTACCCTTGACTTCTTATCATAAAAAGAACCCCTATTGGTTGAATATAGTAGGAGCTACAGATAACGAAGATCTGGATTATTGGCGCAGTGGCAGTGGTTTTGTACGTTGCCGTATTGATAACGATCAACACCCTGTTTTCGCCTCCATGGCTTTAGGTAGCTCCAGTACCATGAATTTGGTTTATTGGGAGGGTCCCTCGATTACCATCACCGGTAATAATGTCAAACCTTTGGCGCATTTTGAAAGCCTGCTGGCAAGCGGCAAAGATCCGCTGAAACCGCATTGGAATATGCTCGATAATACTATGGCAGCTGAGGCAGTCAAAGGCTGGTATAACAGTCTTACCCCAGAGCTCTTTGATAAACTTCTGAGCAATAAATGCGCTTTCGCAGAGGGAGAATATCATGGGCATAAGCTCCTGCTTTACTCGCCGCATCCTGAAATGGGCAATATCGGTTATGGTCCGAGAGCAGACAGCCTAAATTTTCTGTTAATTTATAATGGCTTGTTCTATTTGGCTTGCCAATAGTGAATTAGTAAGAGACTGTTGCACAATGAATGAGTGAACTCGATCAACAATAGCTGATCGAGTTCACTAAGTATAATCCAAAGTTAGCTGCTTAGAGAGTTGCGAAAAGTAATTTCATGATTCCAAGACTCCACCTTCCGCAAGGCGGAGTTCCACTTTTTTTTCAGCATTTTTCTCAAAATAATCATTAATAGCATTCCTTAATGCCTCAGCTCCAAGATTTGAACAATGCATCTTATTTTCCGGCATTCCTCCAAGGGCTTCCGCTATATCATCTTCAGTAAGCTTTAACGCCTCTTCCAGCGTTTTTCCTTTCATCAGCTCTGTTGTCATACTACTTGTCGCTATAGCAGCAGGACAACCAAATACCATAAAGCTTATATCCTCTATAACATCATTCTTCACTTTTATGTACAGGGTGAGGGCATCTCCACATCCCGGATCGCCACATGTACCTTCCCCATCAGCGTCCTTCATGACTCCTACATTTCTTGGAAACATAAAGTGTTCCAAGAGTGTATCGTTATATGCCTCGGCAGACATCAAAAATCACTTCTTTCTATATATCATTTTCAAATTTCTATTATATCTCCCGCAGAGTATATCAGACAACAATCACCCAGTAAGCGCTTCATCTCACACATTGCTCCAAACCCTGTACAATGTAAAGGAGCAACCATCCGGATATTCATATTAAAATTATTGGGTTTTACATGCTATAGCCACCTTCAAGCTTCTTTATCATTTCCCCGGTAAGTTTTGCCCATATACTTGTAATTTCATTGGTTACAGCATGATTACCCGCCTCAATGGGAGTTTTAAATTCCTGTAAAGCTTTTACTATAGACGGATCAAAAGGTATCTTTCCAATAACAGGATATCCGCTGCCCTTGCAAAAATCTTCTATCTCCGAAGTCACTTCCGTATTCAAGTCATATTTATTTATACACACAAATGCCGGTATTCCGAAATGCTTTGCCACGCTTAAAACCCTTTCCAAATCACTTTGACCGGATTTCGTAGGCTCACAAACTGCAACCACCGCATCTGTTCCTGTAATAGATGCAATAACTACACAGCCTATTCCCGGAGAACCGTCGACGAGTACCCATTCTTCATCCTTTTTATAATTATTGATATTCTTTCTCACTTCTGTTACAAGCCTCCCGGAGCCTTCAGCACCAATGTCGAGAAGCGCATGGGAAAAAGTCCCTCTTGAGGTACCGGATACGGATGTTTCTCCAGTCTTGACTTCCTCCAGCCTTATAGCTTCCTGTGGGCATACAAGCATACACGCACCACAGCCTTCACATTTCATAGGCATGATCTTAAATTCTTCACTAATTGCTTGAAATCTGCATGTTTCCCTGCATAAGCCGCATTTTGCACATAACTCTGAGTCAATCACAGCTTCTTTTGCACCAAAATAACTGTCCTTTTTTAAAACTTCACCTTTTACGAGAATGTGCAAATTAGGTGCGTCAACATCACAATCGGCAAGCATTTTATTCTGAACAAGGATGCTGAGTGATGAAACCAGAGTACTCTTTCCCGTTCCACCCTTTCCACTTATAAATACAATCTGCTTCATTTACAGGCACCCCCTTCAATTCTTTCATACAGCTTTTCAAAGCTTTCTTTCCATAAATCATTATTATAAACAGGAAGGGTACCCTTTGAATAAGCTTCCGCAATCTCTCTGGAAAAAGGTATTTCCATCAAAAGCTCAATACCTTCACTCTGGCAAAAATCATGTATCAACCGACTGCTCTCCGATGCTTTATTCAATACTATTCCAAATGGTATTCCCATCTTTCTGACTAGTTGGACAGCAATTCTGAGGTCATGAAGTCCGAAGGGTGTGGGCTCTGTTACCAGAATGCAATAATCGCAGCCTTCAATAGACTGAACTACTGTACAGGAAGCTCCAGGTGAACAATCAAGTATTACAGGCATATTCTTTTTCATGCGCTTTTTTAGTTCACTTATGATAGGTATGCTTATAGGCTCACCTATGTTAAGCCTCCCCTGAAGAAATGTATCATCCCCATTAGCTTCAACAACTCCTATAGTCCGTTCCACTTCAATGACAGCATCCTTTGGACAGGCTATTACACATGCTCCGCAGTGATGACAGATTTCTGGAAATACAAGAACCTTATCCCTCACTACAGCAATTGCATTAAACTGGCATGCCTTGGCACAAAGTCCACAGGCATCGCACTTTGTCATATCCGCTTCCGGTACCAACACTTTTACCTTGGAATTTTTCTGTAGCTCGGGTGTTAAAAATATTGCTCCGTTAGGCTCCTCCACATCGCAATCTATATACTGGCAATTTGCCAATGATGCTGCCAGACTCGCAGAAACAGTCGTTTTACCTGTTCCTCCCTTACCACTTAAAACAGCTATTTTCATTTACAACCTCCTAATAAGTCTATTTACACCAGGGGCAATATCCTGTGATTTTTTATATATGGCTGCTCTTCCCGGAATATTAATTGAGGGCTTATGCCCATATAATTTTCACAATTAAATACTACTATTATTTTGGACATATGTCAATAATCATCTATCCCCGCCTATTACATGCTAAATATCCATATCCTGTAAAATATAAAAAAGGCTCCGGTTGAAATATTTTAACAACCAAGGAAGCCTTTTATGAAACTCATTTAATTTATTCCCCGCCATGCCTCCAGCAATTACGCCTGCAAAATTTCTTTTTCTCACTTCGGAAGCACACTATTCTTTTGGAATTGCATTCAGGACAATTTAGCTCTCCATTCAAAATCTTCTCAAAGTTTTCGTAACTTTCGCTCCACTGTTTTCCACAGTCAAGGCACTTGACGGGACAGATATTACGTGTATAATTGCCGCCTTCAATCCTGATAGCCTTTCCATTTATAAGGCTGTCAGCAATCTTTTCCCTTGCGACATTCAGAATGCGTTGAAAGGTTTGCCGTGATACCTCCATTTTATCAGCACAATCCTCCTGTTCCATACCTTCAATATCCTTAAGGCGTATTGCCTCAAGCTCCTCAATTCGAAGAATATTTTCCTGCATTGAAGCGGCATCTATATCTGATGGAGCAAAATATTGTATATTTGGTATAAATTCAACTTTTCTCCACTTCGTTGGTCTCGCCAAGCTTTTCATTCCCCTTTCTAATTGGAACACCAAACCCTTAATATGTATATATCAACTACATACTATCATTATTTTGCTATGATTAAAAGCAGAATATTTACATTAAAAAGGAAAGGAGGCAGGTCTGAAGCCTGTCTCCTGCATACGCCATTAGAGGTCCCTCATCATTCAACATCACCATTGATATCCTTCAAGCGCTTCTCAACCTGATGCAATTGATTTTCCAACAACTCTGCCTGGTTACTCAGATACTCTTTTTCATCTTCCGCAGATTTGAAGGCTCCACCGTATGCAGTATATGACATCCTTCCGAACCCCCGGCCTCTGCCAAAGCCCATTCCATAGCCTGTTCCCCGGTTAATGCATCTGAGTGCTGCAATGCCTGTATAAATACCTGCGCAAATCCCTAACCCTCTGCCTGTCATCGGTCCCATTCCCATCGGACCGGTTCCATCACCTCTTGGCATGTTTATCACCTCCTTCAAATAGTTATATCCTGTTAGTCCCGGTATTTTAACTCTTCCCTGCATTTATTGCAGTATCCGTATATCTTCATTGGTTTATCAGCGACTTCAAACTCCTTCTCTTCCATGATACGGTTTTTAAATTCCTCGGTAATTCTATCATCAATTTCCTGCACTTGACCACATTTCAAACAGATCAGATGATGATGTCTTGATTTATCATGTATAATCAATTCGTACCGTGCAGGTGATTTCTCCATCGACAATCTTGACACCAGACCGATTTTCTCAAACAGCTCCATAGTCCGGTAAACAGTCGCCAATCCTATTCTTTTGTCTCCTTTTACAGCAAGAAGCTCATAAATGCTGTCAATTTCCAGATGATGTCCCCTGGAATTGTTTAGAATCTGCAGTATAGCTTTTCTTTGAGGTGTAATCCTCAGATTACACTCCTTAAGTACATAATAGGCCTGGTCAAGCAAACCAATTCAATCCCTTCACTTTGAATTCTGTCCTCCCTGCGTTCCCATACCATGATGTGAAGGAACTGTTGTGCTTATTTTTTCAAGTTTCCCTTTTCTGAATTGCTCAATATTTACTTTTACCGACATAGGTTCTCCACGAAATATTCCGATATTTGCAGCCTCCAAAACATTCATGGCGTTTGGTCCTACATTACCCGTGATTACAGCTTCAACGCTCTTATCCATCATAAGCTGTCCGGAGGTAACACCTGCTCCACCACCTGAGGCCGCCGCGGAGTTTTCAATTGGCTCAAACTCCATCGTTTCAGTATCTGCAATAATAAAATATGCTGCCCTTCCAAATCTCGGGTCCAAGGCACTATCACCTGAATTGCCATTTGACGAAATACATACTTTCATAAAATCATCCTTCTCTCTTATTTATAGTAGAAATTATTTTAGGCTTATGCTCATAATTAATTTTAATATTATTTCGGACATATGTCAATAACTTTTTAAAAATACTCTCAGAGATATCTATTCCCTCTTAATTAGTAACTTTCAGATACCAGTATATCCGCTGTTCATGGTAACATGTACAATATAACATTATATGGTTATTGGCACTTGACAGTAACTCTCTGGGAAAAGTACAATAGTGGTAGATTTAAAATAGAAAGTCGGCAGCACTTCGCCGTATTATAATTATTTGAAAAGGGGGCCGTGAATTGGAAGACAAGGTAAAGGTTGGCATTATTATTTGCAACCGGTATCATAACTGTGCAGGAGGAAAGTGCCTCAGGTCGCTGAGAAACAGGGAAGGAGCCTTCAGCTTGTACAAGGATAAGGAAGTCGAGCTTGTAGGATATACTACATGTGCAGGTTGTCCCGGCGGCAACATTGAATATGCTCCGGCCGAAATGAAGAAAAATGGAGCCCAGGTAATACACCTTGCAACAGGACTTGTGGTCGGATATCCGCCTTGCTCCAGAATCAACTATTTTAAAAAGTACATAAAAGAAAAATTCGGATTGGACACAGTGGTTGGAACTCACCCAATTCCCCAGAATTATTATGATACTCACAGCAAGCTCAATACCTGGAATGCAAAAGAATGGCAGGAAATAATAAAAGATGTTATATGTGATGAAGAAATGCGAAAGGCCTATGATTAAAAAAACTCCAGTTTTATCTGGAGTTTTTTTAATCATAGCTATTTTTATAAACTAATGTCCGCATTCATCATGGTGCTGATGTTCATGGCAAACTATTAGGTATTGAGATTATACATTCATTTTTCAATCTGCACTATTTGATTTTTTCAGCAGCACTTTCCAAGAATATACGCTTTGCAATTCTAATGTGTTCCCTGCCATATTCTTCTCCGTTTATTGCATCTCCAGCTTCAATATACTCAGCTATATGTATATGCTCCTTAAGAGATATACTCTTTCTCTCGTTATATAATAGGGCAATCCTTCTGAAACTGTTGATATACTCGTAGATATTGCTAAGGTATTCAATCAACCTCGGATTTTTTGATGCCCCTATTACGATTTTGTTGTACTCTGAATGCGTCTCGAACAAACGCTCATTATCTTCATCATTAATTGCTTTCTCCATTAAATCAAGAATATCCCACAATTTTTTGATGTCTTCTTTCGTTATGAGCATGCAAGCCTGACGGATAGCCAGCCCTTCCAGCACCTCTCTAACATCATATATATAAGCGATGTCCTCCATAGTGATACCTTTGACTGTTGTGCCTGTCTTAGGATAATATTCAATCAGACCTTCAATTTCCAACTTCCTGAACGCTTCCCTGACTGGTGTTCTGCTGATGCGCAGATCTTCCGCTATTGCAGTTTCCATTAGCCTTTTTCCCTTTTCGAGCCTACCATCCAGAATTGCATTTCTTATTATTTCATACACAACATCCCTGACAGGTCTGAAATCCTTCGGATCGATATAACCTAAGCTCATAGTGATCTCCTCTTCCCAATATACTTCAATTTACCAATAATTTACATAAATAGCACTTCATATTGTAATATGGCAATTACTATTTGCTATCTTAATACTTTATCATTATTTATTTCTTTTGTATAGCATTATTATACTATTTATGCTAATTTATGTCATAGGCTTATTTTCAGGAAGAAGATTTGCTGTTTGATACACCCTAAGCTTTTATACTATAAATGCTTTTGAAATATCAGTAAGCTCATCAACCATAAAGGCGAGTTCCTTGGCAATATCTGCAACCTCCTGGACAGCGGCTGACTGCTCTTCGATAGATGCGGATATCTCTTCAGTTCCTGCCGCACTCAGCTGAGATACTGCAGCTGTCTCATCTATATCCTTCACAATTTCTTCTACTACTTCTATAATAGAATTCGTTGCATCTGAAATCATATCCGTCTGCTCAACTATGCTGCCCATATCCTCAGAAATTGTATCAAAAGCATTCTTCGTTTGCGCTACAGCTTCCTGTTGTTCTTCAGCAGCATTAATCAAGGTATCGGACTGTTCCTTTACCAGTTTGATGCTATGTTGGATTTCCATAATAATATGGATTATACTTTTAGCAGAAGCTGTTGAATCTTCAGCTAGCTTTCTTACTTCATCTGCAACCACTGCAAAGCCCCGCCCCGCCTCACCGGCTCGTGCAGCTTCAATTGCTGCATTTAAAGCCAAAAGGTTGGTCTGGCTTGCAATATTTGTTATTACACTTACAATACTGCCGATCTCGTTTGCCTTATTTGACAGATCCGATATGGCCATATCTACATTCCTTGTACTTTCTACATTCTTATCCATTATCCTGTTTTGATATACGATTATTTCCATTTCATCTTTGACAGTATTCTTCGTAGAATTCGCCTTGCCAACGGAGTCCTTTACGCTCACTGCTATCCCTTCAAGCTTGCTTAACATTTCCTTTGCTAAGGCGGCTCCTCTTGTTGAACTTTCAGCCTGATCATTTGCAGCCTGTGCCAGCTCATTTATAGTCACAGCAATTTCTTCAGCGCCTTTACCGGTTTGGTCGGATGAGACGGCAAGCTTGTCCGATGCATTCTTCAACATATTGACAATACTCAAGTTTTTATTTACTAAGGTTCTTAGATTCTCCGACATTGTATTGATTCCATCACTCAATGCCGAAAACTCAAGGCTCGACTTAACTACTAGCCTCTGGTTCAGGTTTCCTGCACCGATATTCTTTAATACATTCAGTACCTTCTTAATCTCCCTGATCACATTGAAATCAAGTAGTAAAAGTATAGTCAAAATGCTCAATACAAGTGCTGCTGCAGATACTATGACAATGTTCACAAGCAGTTTTTTCAATCCGCCTGTGAACTCGCTTGCGGGTACCGCTGCCACTATAATGTAGTCTCCATATGACTGATAGCTTAAATATTCTTTTACTCCATTCAGTTCAAAGAAAAACCCGCCCTCATCGTTTTCTCTTATCTTTGCATCAATCCCGATTTCTGCAGATTTTTTGCCTATGAAATCACTTATCTTGTGACTGATAATAAGATCAGTGCTTTTGTTCACAATAGCTAAATATCCGTCTTTACCTACAACGGCTGATTTTGTAATACTTTTGATATCGGCTTTAGCCAGTTCCGTCGTAAGCTTTCTCGGCTTTACACCGATTTGTATTATTCCGGGCTTATCCTGCCTTGCCAGACCTATATACTGGAACAATTCATTACCCATACCTGTTTTTACAGGTTCCTGTGCAAGAGAAAAGTTTTTATTATTGATTCCCTCTAAAAATGGCTTGTTCTGTTCTGATGTATTAAAATCAACGCCAATAAGCTCAGGCTTCGAACTCCATTTTATTACGCCTTTTTCGTCGCATACGTTAATCTCTTCCACGTCAAGCACCGTTATAAGGTTATCAATATTTTCCCGTTGCTCCAGCAGGCCAGGTTTTTCTTCAATTATATAAGATAAGATTCTTGCTTTCTCCATATATTGCGTGTTCAGTTCTTTTCTTACTTTATCAACTTGATCCTGATTTCTATCGATAATATCTAAGGCCTCCCCCACTTTACTATTAGTCAAATCCGACATATTTTCATTTAAGAGTATTGTTTCAAAATAATATGAAATACCGGTAATAGCCGATATGATTATGATTAATAAAATGACAATCGGGACAGTAATTTTTACGAGCAGCTTCACGAAGGTTCGCCCCCTTATATTTTAAACTATTAATCACCCTTTACTTCACTTTTTCAATATAAGCATTAACCTGCCTCATTATTAAATTCAGACAGTATTACTGCAAAAAGCATTGTTCTCTCATGCAGGCTTTTTATCAGAATATGCTCTGTCTTTTCATGGGTGTTGTATTTATACGGACCTAAACCATCTATCGTTGCAATACCTTTTGCTGAAAGAAAGCATGCATCTGAGGTTCCGCCGGTTTTTGTTTCTTCCAGGTTTAACCCTATTCTATTCCCTGCCCGCCTTGCAATCTCATACAGTTTTAGATTGTCAGCCGTCCTCTTCATCGGCGGAGAATTAAACCTACCATTTACTTTTACAATAATACCCTCGTTTATAACA
This sequence comes from Clostridia bacterium BRH_c25, assembly GCA_001515955.1. The sequence goes on from LOES01000157.1 coordinate 27,093, forward strand.
TCATTTTCCAAGGACTTCATCTTTTCTTCCACTATATGCATTGACTCAACATCCTCAACTCTAACGTTTGCTCTCGCTTTTGCATAACCGGGAACGATATTCGCTTTGCTGCCGCCCTCTATAACCGCTACGTTGACCGTGACTCCCGGCCTTATTCCTGTAATGTCGTTCATCTTTAGAATTTTATCAGCCAACTCGACAACAGCGTTTTTCCCATATTCAAACTGGCTGCCCGAGTGCGCTTCTCTGCCAAAAACCTCTACTGTAAATCCGCCTACCCCTTTTCTCTCTGTAATAATACCGGCATTATCCCGTGAAGGCTCAAATACGAATGCATAACGCACCCCACCCAATTCCTTTTCAATTATAGGTCTGGACTGCTGTGAGCCAATTTCTTCATCTGCATTCAGAACAACCACTATTTCCATATCAGGGAGTCTGTTAAGCTCATGCATTATCTTAAGCCCATAAAGTGCAGCCACAATCCCGCCTTTCATATCAGCGACACCCAATCCATATGCATAATCTCCGTCAACTCTAAAAGGATGCTCCTTTGTGTCACCTTCCTGAAAAACCGTATCCATGTGCCCTACAATTAATATTTTGCCATTACTTTCAGTGCCTTTAAATTTGGCTACTATATTGGTGCCAATACCTTCACAGTTAATATAGTTTACTTCCGCTCCCAAGCTGTCAAGAAAACTGCCAAATACCTGCGCCACTTCATTGATACCCTTTTCGTATCCTGAACCGGAATCTATGTTTACTACCTTTTCAAGCAGTGCAAGCTGCTCATCGGAATAGCCGCTTGCTTTTTCTCTGATTTTTTCAATAAGCTGCGTGCTCATTACGTATCACCCCCAAACAATAATACTGCTTTACCATTTAACAATATCTTTCCACTCCGCCAGCCTTTCAGGTCTTGTCCAGGTATACTCGACAAATTCATTGCAGCAAGGATTGTCTTTGCATATCCACATTCTTTTCTCATCCAAATCCATTAAAACACAAGCCAGCGTATGTATTCTGTCAAACTCCTTCTTCCGTGGGTCTCCGTGCCGGCAAACTGATTGAGGATATCCGAAATGATCACTGAAAGCGCTTTTGACATTTTCCATCGTAATATTTCCGGTCAATGGTTTTAAATGCTTTTCTATCCTTCTATTCCGATATAGGGTTCCACCCAAGCCTTCACGCTGATATTGCCAATCATGATGAATAATATGATTGCTGTGTATGATCATACCATCTTTCGGATAAAGCACCATAACTCCTTCCGGCACGCACTCAAACCCCATAGCATCCCCACCACAGTACGCTCCACAATAGTATAGAGGAATCATATACTCTGTGCTGAAAAATACATTGATTGCATCGATCCATCTATCCTGCATAAGAAACTTACGTCTGATGAAGGGCGATGGGACCCCGACCAGCTCGGTATTCTTAACAATATGAAGACCATTTACTGCAATTGCAATTCCTGCCTGGTTTATACCATACCGAGCCAGTTGACCCGCTTCAGTCAAAGTAAGGATATCCGGTCCGTCTTCCCGGATGATTTCCAATAGCACGGCCCCTTCCCCTACCCAGTCATACAGATCCCAGTTCTGAGCCAGGAAGGTATGCCCGTTTGCCGAAGCTTCCGGCAGCACCAATGCAGAAGAACATCCATCGGTGTCCCCTTCCTCTTTCTGCTTTTTGACCAGAGTCAGTGCCTCCGCTCTGCTGTTCACTGTCAGGATATCCAGAAAATCGGCATTTGCGCCCCGGGCTACCCCTCTTAGTTCCTCAAGCAAATCAGGTGCAAATTTCTCAATATTTATTATAAAACCTTCCGATATTTTTTTTGCCGTATCCCAGGATACCCCACTATGTCCGGTAGCGAACCATTCCTTATATCTTCCGATTGTATCGTTTATCAGGTCCCTGCATTGAGATCCGTAGCTGAGGCCTCTTTCTTCCGGTGTTTTGCCTGTTATGATATATTTAGGTATGGACTTCATCCTTTTACACCTCCATTATTCATTAAAATGTATAAGCTAGAACAGAATTTTCTCTCTTCCTATATACCCTTCATTTACTTTATAAGCCAACATGCTGCATAATGCTCATTTCCGATATCTTTAAATTCCGGTGCATTCAGGCAGTTTTCAGAAGCATACCGGCATCGGGTCCTGAATTTGCAGCCGATGGGAGGATTAATGGGACTCGGTATATCTCCTTGCAGCGTAATTTTTTGTTTCTTGCTTTTTAAATCTATTGAGGGAATTGATGAAAGCAAAGCCTGTGTATAAGGGTGCTTCGGGTTCCTGAAAATTTCCTCCTTTGAGGCAAGCTCTACAATATTCCCAAGATACATGACCGCTACCTTTGAACAGATATGCTCAACAACAGATAGATCATGGCTTATAAAAAGATAGGTTAATTTGAACTCCCTTTGGAGGTCCTCCAACAGATTCAGTATTTGAGAGCGTACGGAAACATCCAAAGCAGATACGGGCTCATCACATACAACAAGCTTCGGATTCAGCGACAATGCTCTTGCTACAACAATTCTTTGTCTCTGTCCTCCAGAAAACTCATGAGGAAACCTCCTTGCATATTCAGGTCTCAGACCGACTATATCCAATAATTTTTTAACCTTTTCATCGATCTCAGCTTTTGAACCGATTCCATTAATTTTGAGGGGTTCTCCGATAATTGAACCTACTCTCATTTTCGGATGCAAAGAACTAAAAGGATCCTGGAATACGATTTGCATATCCCTTCTCTTTAATCTCATTTCCTCTTTTGATATTTTAGTAATATCCTGCCCTTCAAATAGGATGTTCCCGGCAGTCGGTTCAATCAGCCTGAGTACCGAACGTGCCAACGTGGATTTTCCACATCCGGATTCTCCCACAAGACCCAATGTTTCTCCCTGGAATACTTTAAAGCTTACATCATCTACTGCCTTGACATGTCCCTGAACCCTCAAGAACAATCCGCCCTTTACCGGGAACCATTTACTAAGCTTCTGAACCTCCAAAATACAGTTGTTGTCTTGCGTACTCTTTACTTGTGCACTCATTTTATATCCTCCATTACGCCAGTATTTACATTTCTCCAGCATCGGACAAAATGACTATCTGCTGCTTCAGTCATCGGTGGCTCTTCTAACTGACACTTTTCACAGGCAAATGTACACCTTGGATTGAAAACACAGCCTTTCGGATAATTCGCAGGAGAAGGAACAGTACCCGGAATGACATACAACTTTTCTTTTACACCCAATTTAGCAATGGAATTCAATAATCCCATTGTATAAGGATGCTGCGGATCAGTAAGCAGTTTTTCAACAGGTGCTTCTTCAACAATTCTTCCACAATAAACAATAATTGCTCTGCTGCACATTTCGGCAACCACTCCAAGATCATGTGTTATTAACATGATTGCCGTGTTAAAGTTTTTCTTCAAATCTTTCATCACTTCAAGAATCTGGGCCTGAATCGTAACGTCCAGTGCAGTTGTAGGCTCGTCTGCAATAAGAAGCTTCGGATTGCACGCCAGCGCCATGGCGATCATAATCCTCTGTCTCATCCCCCCTGAAAGCTGATGCGGGTATTCCCTCAGCCTTCTTTCCGGTTCGGCTATCCCTACCACTTGTAATATCGCTTTCGATTTTTCAAATGCTTCTTTCTTGCTGATTTTTTGGTGCTGAAGATAGGTTTCCACGATCTGCTCCCCTATAGATATAACAGGATTAAGGGACGTCATCGGTTCTTGAAAAATCATAGAGATTTGATTCCCTCTGATTTTTCTCATTTCCTTATTTGATAAAGCAAGCAGATTTTTTCCTTCAAAATTCAACTCCCCCTCAATATAACCCGGAGGGATTTGAAGCAGCCTCATTAAGCCAAGGGCAGTCAATGATTTCCCGCATCCCGATTCTCCTACGATGCCTACTGTTTCACCCTTATTAATATGAAAGCTCATTCTGGTAACAACTTCTATTTTCCCATCTATGTTATTAAAACCAATGCAAAGATCTTTAACATCTATAATCTTTTCGCCATTCAGCAAATATTCCACCTCATCTCTTCTACTTGAGTCCCGCTACAGCATCATGTATTTGAAAGTCTTGGATCCATTAGGTCACGGAGACCGTCACCCGTCAAATTAAATCCAAGCACCGCTATAACAATTGCTATGCCCGGATATACCGTAATCCACGGCGAAGTTGTCATAAATACTTTCCCTTCACTTAATATATTCCCCCAGCTTGGTATGGAGGGTGAAATACCTACCCCTAAGAATGTCAGGCTTGCTTCAGCCAGGATGGAAAGGCCGATAATAAGCGTCAGTCTTACTATCAACGGAGAAATGCATAGAGGAAATATATATTTGACCATGATATATAAATCTTTCGCGCCTATTGCCCTTGCAGACTGGACGTGTTCAAATTCCTTTACCGACAATACTGAAGATCTCACTGTTCTGGCTACCCTGGGCGTATATGAGATTGTAAGAGCTGCGATAATATTCACCAAACCTGGGCCAAGTGCTGCCAGGATGACCAGCGCAAGAAGCACCGATGGAAATGCCATAAAACCATCAAGCACTCTCATTAAGATTGCATCAACCTTTTTGTAATACCCTGTGAACATGCCGATGACAGCTCCGAAAAACCCACATAGAACAAATACCGACATTGCAACGATCATGGAAATTCTTGTCCCGTAAATAACCCTTGAAAACACATCTCTTCCAAAATGGTCTGTCCCAAAAAAATGTTCACTGCTGGGCGGCTGAAGTCTATCAGCTACTATATATTCTTGAGGATCATGAGTCGCAATAAGCGGCGCAAAGACTGCACTTAACAGAATAATAGTGACTAGAGTAAAACCAATACCTACTTCTTGATACCTCTTTAATTGTTTTTTCGTAATCTTCATACAGCTGTCTATCCTCCTAATCCATCAATTGTATTCAATTCGTGGATCGAATACGGAATATAACATGTCTATAATTAAGTTAACGATAATAAATGCACACGCAACAAGCAGTACATGAGCCTGGATAATGGCATAGTCTCTTCTTCCGATGGCTGCTACTGCCATTTGCCCTACTCCGGGAATATTAAAAATTGTTTCCGTGACAACCGCACCACCACAAAGATGTGCCACAGATATACCAATCTGGGTTATAACAGGAATCATCGCATTTTTAAGTGTGTGCTTGACAATAACTTTAAGCTCCGATAAACCCTTGGCTCTTGCAGTCCTTATAAAATCGTTGTTCAGAACATCCAGCATGCTGGATCTGGTCATCCTCGCAATACCTGCCGAACGCTGCAGCCCAAGAGCAAGAGCGGGCAAAGTAAGATAGTAGATGGATTTTAACAATCCGCCTTCTCTGATTGGTACATACCCGACAGCAGGAAATATTGGCCAAATGATTCCAAATAACATGATTAACATCAGTCCAAGCCAAAATGCCGGCGTAGATATTCCAACAAGCGAAAGTACCATTGCAATTTTATCACCTATTTTATTTCGGTTTATTGCCGCAATGATGCCCAAAGGTATTCCAATCAAAATGGATATGGTTATAGCCATTATGACCAGCAAAACGCTGGGTTCCATTCTAGACAGAAAGACTTCAATAACCGGTTTGTTAAAATACAGTGAATCTCCCAAATCTCCCCGGAGTGCACCCTTGCCCCAATTGACAAATTGAACCACCAGGGGATCATTCAGTCCCATGTCTTCCCGTAATGCTTGAATTTCGTCTATAGTCGCTTCAGAGCCAAGTATCAATGCAGCCGGGTCACCGGGTATGAGATGGGCTATCATAAATACAACAATGCCAACTACCAAAAGGATTGGTATGACGGAAAGTAATCTTCTGATTATATAGGTTACTATGGGAACCACCTCATTTCATTAAATTGTTTGCAGAATATAGCTAAGAAGCCCTTAGCTTCTAAGTCTTCATGCCTGGTCAGAGCCTCTTAGCTACAAATACTATGAATTTATGCCGTTTTATTCATTTATCCAGGTGTTCCAGAAATACTTTCTATCTCCCTTAAAGAAGTTTTCCACTTTTTTGTTCATGACCGCACCGGATTTTCTCTCTCCGAATGTAATAGCCGGAACCTCTTCATATATTAACTCGCATATATCTTCCCAAATTAACTTTCTTTCATTTTGGTCTACTGCCAATGTCAGCTTGGACATAAGCTCGTTCTTCTTCTCGGTGTCATACCATCCAGCCCAGTTATCTCCCAGGAAAGCAATTTGTGAAGGATCCGGTTTGCCTGTAATTCCTGCACTGAATATATCATACTTATCCGGCTGATTTCTCAGCTCTCCGAGGGTCGCACGGTCTACAATCTGCATCTCGACATTGAGACCTATCTTTTTCATCATTTCGGTTGCTATCATTGCAGGTTTATAGAAATAATCATAGGATTTGCTTGTTACCCAGATAATCGGTTCTCCCTTATAACCGGATTCAGCTACCAACTGCTTTGCTTTTTCTATATCCGGATTATTGTACTTGTCTTTTCCAATTTCATTCCACCACATAGATCCCGTAGGCAACCAGTTCGGATGCAATTCAAAAAATCTCGGATCACTTTCTGATGCTATCATGATATCTTCCATATTAAGGCATGCAAGTACCGCCTGCCTGAGCTTTTGGTTCGTCATGATGCCCTGCTTCATATTAAATATCATTGCAGGGAATATACCGAGCTTTACAAGCTCCACCTTCAAATTCGGATCTGCTGCCAGCTGATCATACATATTAGGCGGTACGTTAAGAGAAATATCATAATCTCCCGCTTGAACGCCTGCCATCTTTGTCATGGCATCTTTAACAGGTATAAACTGGAGCTCATCGGCATAAGCAAATTTCTTGCCGCTTAAACCTGAAGATTCCATATCAATCGAGGTATAATCCTCGAACCTTGTAAGTCTTACATACCTGTCAGGCTGCCATTCCTCAAATTTGTAAGGGCCGGTACCTATGTATTCCTTAATCTTATTATCTCCGGCTGCCTCAATGACCTCTTTAGGCATGACATAGGGTCCCTGGTCAAAGTATCCCAGTGCCAGGGTAGCGAGTGGGGATACCTGATTCAGGTTGATAATCACTTTGTCGGTACCGTCTTTTTCTATGCTCACCAGCAAATCGCCAACAGTTTTCTTGCCGACAGATGAATATTTCAGCCAGCGATTGATGGAAGCGATGACATCGTCCTGATCCATAATATCACCGTTGTGGAATTTGATATTTTGCCTTAATGTCAATATAATCTTCTTACCACCGTCCTGCAGTTCGAAGTAGCAAAGCATCGGAACCGGCTTGCCGCTGACATCCGTTGTAAGGACGGTTTCAAAAATATGAGACCCTGGTGTCTGTACCGTTTCATTGGTCTCTACAACCATATCGAGTGATGCCGGCTCATCATTGCTGCAAATTCTCAATATGCCACCGTATTTTGGCTCTGTGTTTCCTTTTTCCACTTTTTCCCCAGTGCTTACCTGTGCATTCTCTTTAGGTGCACAACCCACTACCAGCATGGTTGTCACAATAAATAGTGCGATAATTCTTGAAAGTTTTTTTGATAACATATTCCCCTCTCCTTCTTGTTATTTATTTACAGATTGCTTTGGAATAGCTTTCCTCAGCAATTGCCGCACCTTATAAAATCTGTCGTACTACATCAATGATCGTCCCATCCCTGTACTCAATTAAACCGACAATCTTTTCACCAAATTGAATTTTTTCAGGCTTACCTGTAATCTTTTCTGCCATATCCTTAAGCTCCTGAATTGTATATATGGGTAAATCTGTTTTTGAAAGCTTTTCAAGCAGTGCCATGTTATTTGGATTAACCGCTATTCCTCTATCAGTCACAACGATGTCAACTTCATTTCCGGGTGTTACTATGGTTAGCACGTTATCAACTATAATAGGTATTCTCTTTCTGATAAGCGGCGTAACACAAACCGTCAGCTTAGCCCCTGCTGCCGTGTCAGGGTGACCCCCGATAGCTCCCATAATTAATCCTGTCGATGCTGTCATAACATTTACATTAAAGCTTGTATCCACCTCTGTAGCTGATAGTATCATGATATCCAGCTTATCAGCAACGCATCCTTTATTTTGAGGGTTGGCATACATACTTGCACTCATTTCGATATGGCTCTTATTTCTTTCAAAGGATTTCGCCGCTATGCAATCAAAGGTCTGTGTATCCAGCAATGCTTTAAACAGGCCTTCCTCCAGAAGCTCAACCATATAGGAGTTAATCCCGCCTGAAGCAAAAGAACCGGTTATACCATTCATCTTCATATAATCCTTCAGAAATTTAGCAACTGCCAGTGAGGCACCTCCGCTTCCGGCCTGGAAGGAAAATCCCTCTTTTATGTATCCCGATTCAATCAGCACTCTGCTGGCATATTCTGCAATAACTAATTCCTGTGGGTTTTTGGTCACTCTGGTTGCGCCCTCTGAGATTTTCTCAGGATTGCCTATATGATCAACTACAACTACATAGTCTACAACCGATTGCGGAATACTCACCGGATATGCCGGATACTCAACCAAGTTATCTGTAATGGCAACAACCTTATCCGCATAGTACGCGTCTACCATTGGATAGCCCATTGCCCCAAATGCCGATTTACCTTTCTGTCCATTCATATTACCCATTTCATCGCAACAGGAGGCAGCAATAAATGCAACATCTATTTTAATTTCTCCATTTTCAATCGCTCTTGCCCTGCCGCCATGACTTCTGAATATTACAGGCTTATCCAGAATACCATTGGATACTATCTCTTTACCTAGATTTCCTCTTATTCCACTTGTCTCTATACCTGTAACAATACCGTTTTTTATATGCTTTACCAAAGGCTCATGTGCAGATATAAGAGATGATACACATATAGTAAGGTCTTTTATCCCTAATCCGGCAATCTCTTCCATAGCCATATTAAGAACATAGTCCCCATTTCTTAAGTGATGATGAAAAGACACTCTCATACCATCTTTCAGGCCTGACCGGATGATGGCATCTCTTAAACTGTTTTCCACCTTATTCTTTCTATGGATTGTATTTTCTTTTAGAGAGTAATGCTTTCTTTCTTCCTGTGCTTTCAAATTCTTATCGCCATATGCCTTTAACTCACCAATTCCCGCAATATACGTCGGAATCTTCCTCCCCAATCTATTTACAACATATTCCATGATTCCCTCCTACTTCGTTTGCCGTGCCCGCTCTAAAATTCTATTGGCTTTGGCAATGATCGGAGCATCGACCATTTTTCCGTTTACAAGGATTACACCCATACCCTTTTTCTCTGCTTCTTCCGCTGCAGCAATGATAGTCCCCGATTCTTTTATTTCTTTTTCTGTAGGTGTATATATCTTATGAATTTCCTTTACCTGCAGCGGATGTATGCAGGACTTGCCTGAAAAACCGATTGTCTTTGCTTCCCTGGCCTCCTCAATAAAACCTTCCATATCGTCTATATTGCTCCAAACGGTATCGATGCTGTCAATACCGGCAGCTGAAGCAGCCAAAGGGATATAATGCCTGGCATGATATAACTCTTTTGCCTCTCTGGTTCTATCCGTACCAAGCGCCCTCGTAAAATCTTCCGCTCCAAAGGAAATCGCAACAACCCGGTCACAGGCTGTGGCAATATCATATGCATTAAGCACACCCTTAGGTGTTTCTATCGCACACTGTATCTTTACTGTTCCGGCCGTAATACCTTTCTGCTCCTCGACTTCATAAAGCAGCCCGTTTAATCTCAGGACATCCTCTTTCGATTCGCACATAGGCAGTCTGATATTTCTTACGCCTGCTTCCACAGTTTCTCTTACATCTGTTTCTCCAAACTCCGTACTAAGTGAATTGATTCTTACAAAGATTTCGATACTACCAAAATCAACAGCTTTTACAGCCTCACAAAGCAGGTCCCTTGCCGATTCTTTTTCGCAATAGGCAACAGCATCTTCAAGGTCGAATATAATACAGTCAGGCTTATATATGATAGAATTGATATACAGCTTTGGCTCACTCGCCGGACAGAACAGCATAGTTCTTCTTAATTTTCTCAATTCTGCCCCCTCCCGGCTCTTTTGATAGCGGTTTTCGTCCTTGCTTTAATTGCATAATCAAAACTCCCGTCATCAATTATTTCTATATATGCATGCATAACCTCAAGCTCATCCGCTGCCTCCGCAGCGGCCCTCTTCATTTGATTCCCGAATAGTTTTCCCACACTGCTTTTCAGGCTTACTTCTATTCCTCCTTCCTTCTTTATCTCGACTCTCACTAAACAATCCTGCTTGTTTTCCTTCCCTGCAGTCCCAATCATAACATACATCTCCTCGTAAAAAAGTGCAAAGCCCCTATACGGGTATTAAAAAATCATAGGGCAATGTTCTTTTGTATCCATGGATACATGGATCCATTATACTTTATATTTATATTTACTGCAAACCTATTTTTGCCAAAAATAAAAGCCGTGTTACTCACAGATCCGCTTAAGTACCCTATCAAGATAGCATCTTACAGCTTCGGGGTCTCCTAAAACAGATTCTGCCCGCTCCCGATCCCTTTGCTCTTTTCCTAAGGCTGCTGCAAGCACCTCTTCCGCCTGTTCCAGGGGAACTGCAACGACCCCGTCGGCATCACCGACAATGATATCCCTTGGATTGACAATAACCCCGCCGCAGGAGACGGATACATCCACTTCCCCTATGCCGCCCCGCCCGCTGGCCGCTGCCGTGGTCCCTTTACAGAAAACAGGAAAATCCAGGTCTTTGATTCCGGCAATATCTCGGATAGTACCATCTGCTACAATCCCGGCCAATCCCAGCGTCTTAGCCATCCCTATTACAAAATGACCGGCTATTGCGTTATAGTCATAACCCTTGGCATCCACTACAAGGACATCTCCGGGTTTTGCCGTCCGAATTCCTTCTAAAACAATTAAATTGTCATTAGCGAGCATTTTTACCGTACAGGCAGGCCCACTGACCCTGTATTCTTCCTTTAAAGGCTTTATTGAGCCATTCATATTATTAAGCCCTTCCATCGCATCAGAAATACAGGCCGCCGAAATCCCCCTATATTGATCATAAATAGTAAACATCCTAATTCCTCCTTGTCTAATACTTCATCATCATAATGTGAAGCAAAAAACATGCCATCATAAATTGAATTGTCACAGCCGGTTTTATCGGCATATTTCTATGTTTGAAAGGAAAGCAACATTTTTAATGATAATATTGGTTAACAGGCAGCGCTAAATGTTAAGCAATATAAAGAAATACGTTTCATTTATTTTTATTTATGTTTCATAAGGCGACTATTTCTACACTAAAATGCTTTTCATTTGAAACGAAAAGCATTTTTAGTATTTTATCCGTCAATTTATACTTAAAAATGATTCATGGCCGCCTTCGTTTTCTCAAATTCATCCCTAATTTCATCGAAAAGCGCTTTATCGGCAATCATGTCATAACCGGATGCGGCTAATATTTTGGCAGCTATGATTTCCGCATTGTGAGCGCTCTCATTTTTCCCCGCATCTAAATATTCCTGGGAGTGAGGAGATGTACTTTCCGGTACAAAAGCGATTCTGATACACGAGCCCGGGACTCTATACATGACATTTCCAAAATCCGTAGAACCCGTTTTTTCTCTTGGCGGCTTTATTGTAGGAGCATTAATCAATCTTGCATTTTCCATCAATATATCATTTAGTTTTATTACCGGTATTTTGCTGTCAAAGGCATTATCCTCAAAAATATCATAGCTTGTTCCCGTCATCAGAGCCGCACCCTTAATGATATCCTTAAACCTTTCTATTACACTGTCTAAATATTTTCTGTTATAAGAACGCAGCGTGAAAGCTCCTGCAGCTATACTTGGCACTACATTATCAGGTCCCCCTGCATCTGTCACAGTATAATGCATCCTGGTATCTTCTTTTACATGCTCTCTCATACATTCAATGCCATGGAAAGCTAAAAGCATAGCATCAAGGGCACTTCTTCCGTCTTCCGGCTTAATTGCAGCGTGGGCACTCTTCCCTTTGAATGTTACCAGAAAGCTTGATAATGCCATACCTTTTATATCCGTAGTCGTTGTTGGAGCACCATGCATCATCAATGCAATATCCAAATCCTTGAAACACCCGTTTTTCAACATGATTATTTTGCCCCCGGTAGTTTCTTCCGCAGGCGTACCGTATACAACAATCTTATATGGCAAGTCTGTTATCATATTCTTTAAAGCAACTGCCGCTGCTGATATGGAAGGTCCCTGCATATGGTGGGCACAGGCATGTCCTACTTTTATCAAGGCATCGTATTCACATAGTAAGCCTATTGAAGGTCCTCCATTTCCATTTTCATATACCGCCCGAAAAGCAGTATCGACTCCTCCTACTCCTTTTTCTACGTTGAAACCGTTTTGGTTAAGATAATTTGTTAAAAGCTCTGCTGCTTTATGCTCTTCCAATCCTATTTCGGGATTATCAAAAATATAGTCAGCCATGTTCCATATCTCTTTACTAAGCGAATCTATGTAAGCAAAAATATTATCTTTCATTTGACTTTCTCCTTAATATAAAATTATCAATAATAATAATGCTCTGCCAATAATAAACGGTTTTTGCCATATTGCTAATATAGCATACAAGCCACAGAATGCCCTTTTTCAACTTCTTTCAATTCAACATTTTGCTGCATACAAATATCTTTCTTAGCGGGACATCTGCCAGCAAATCGGCATCCCGGCTTTGGATTGACCGGGCTTGTTACTTCTCCCTTTATAATTTTTTTCATTTGATTTCTACTGCTTAGATTCGGAACCGGAATCGCGTTCAGTAATGCCTGTGTATAAGGATGCATCGGCGTTTTAAACAATTCGTCGGACTGTGCTTTTTCAACGCATTGGCCTAAATACATGACTGCTATTTCGTTGCTTATATGTTTTACAACACTCAAATCATGCGTTATAAACATATAGGTAAGTCCTCTTTCCTCCTGTAAATCCATCATTAGATTCAATATTTGCGCTTGTATTGATACATCCAAAGCAGATACAGGTTCATCACAAACAATGAATTTCGGATCAAGAGCCAATGCCCTCGCTATTCCTACACGCTGCCTTCTTCCCCCATCCAATTCATGAGGATATGTATTCATAAATCTTTCGGCTAAGCCTACTGTCTCCATTAATTCACTGACTTTGCCATCAATTTCTCTTTTATTGGTTATGGTTTTACAGACTATTATCGGCTCTGTAATGATTTCGCTTATTGTCATACGCGGGTTTAATGATGCATAAGGATCCTGAAATATTATTTGCATCTCCTTACGCATGCTCATCATTTTATTCTGATCATAGGTTAAAATATTCTTACCTTCGTACAACACTTCTCCGTCGGTAGCTTCAAGAAGTCTAAGTATTACTCTTCCCAGTGTGGATTTCCCGCACCCAGACTCTCCTACGACTCCCAAAGTTTGTCCTTTTTTGATATCCAAACTCACATTATCTACCGCATGAAGATACCCTTTCGGTGTTTTAAAGTATTTTTTCAAGTTTTTTGTTTGCATTAAAGGCACATTCATTTCATTTTCCCTCTCAATTAATACTTAATCATTTATAATAGCTCTGAAACAAATAGGTGGCATTTTATCATGTGCGTATCGTTTATACTATTTTGTGGTCTTTGCGACTTACATATTTCCATACATTTTGGGCACCTGTCATGGAACCTGCATCCCGATGGCAAATTGGTCGGATCGGGCATTAACCCCTCTATAGGGTTTAGGCGTCTTGTATTCTTAGTTAAATCCGGAATGGACCCAAAGAGGCCAATTGTATATGGATGATGATTTTTACCCTCAAAAATATCCTGAGCCGTACCCATTTCTATTATTTCTCCGGCATACATGATTGCCACTTTATCACATGTTTGCGCGACGACTCCAAGATCATGAGTTATTAATACCATTGCCGTGTTCAATTTTTCTTTAAGATCTTTCATCATTTCCAATACCTGGGCTTGAATCGTTACATCAAGAGCGGTCGTGGGCTCGTCAGCCAGCAGCAATTTAGGTTCACACGCTAAAGCTATGGCAATCACAATTCGCTGCTTCATACCTCCCGAGAACTGATGAGGATATTCTCTTTTTCTCTCCGGAGGCAATCCAACTAATTCCAAAATTTCATCTACTTTTTCCGATATCCGCTGTTTATTATCCTCAGTTTTATGAAGTTCAAGCACTTCTGCTATCTGATCGCCCACTGTAATTGTGGGGTTAAGGCTGGTCATAGGATCTTGAAATATCATAGAAACCATATTGCCCCTTATCAACCTCATATCAGCTTCGGTGGCTTTAATTATATCAATGTCTTCCAAGAAGATATCTCCCTTTTGTATAATCCCGGTCCTATCCGGCAGCAGCTTCATTATGCTTAAAGCCGTTGTCGTTTTCCCTGCCCCGGTCTCTCCTACCAAACCAAGTGTTTCTCCGCTATTGATCGTTAAATTTAATCCGCCAACAGCATAAACCGTAGCTTCGTCCGTTTCATACACAACATGCAGGTCCTTTATTTCAAGCAACTTTTCTGAATTATATGGCATAATTACACTCCCAATTTTAGTTTTTTAATCTCGGATCCAATGCATCTCTCAACCCGTCACCAATAAGGTTAAGGGATAAAGCCGTTACTGCTATTGCTGTCCCAGGTATAAGCACAAGATAAGTATAATATCTCATCTGTGTTTTCCCATCAGATAACATTGAGCCCCATTCAGGCGTAGGCGGTTGTATTCCCAACCCGACAAAGCTTAAAGATGCGATATTCAGTATTGTCTTTGCTATAGTAAGGGTCGATTCAACTATTATCGGGCCCATGGCATTTGGCAGGATATGTTTTAAAATAATACGGCTGTCTTTCGTTCCACATGCTTTTGCAGCCTCAATGAACTCTTGCCCTCTGACGGTAAATATGGATGAGCGTATGATTCTTGCAAATCTTGGTATTTGCGATATGCTTAATGCCAAAAGAAGATTTTTTATATCTGAGCCAAATGTCGCAACCACTGCAATAGCCAATAGTGTTGACGGTATAGCCAGAAATACATCCATTATACGCATTAAAATATTATCTACTTTCCCGCCATAATATCCTGCAGATGCTCCGATTAATGCTCCTACAGACAAAGATATGGCGATTGTAACAATTCCTACAAACATTGAGATTCTTGCGCCAAATATTATCCTGGCAAAAACATCTCTTCCAAATTGATCTGTTCCGAATATATGCTCCAGATTTGGTCTTGTGAACCTTTCTTTAATATGCTGTGTTATTGCATGAGTATTGTAGTCCGCAATAAAATCCGCAAATATTGCAACCAGCAGCATCATTGCAAATAATGTAAGACCGAACATAGCCAATTTGTTTTTCTTATACCTGAACCACACCGATTTAAGTTGACTTCTTTTTTTAGTTATAGGTTTTATCGTTGCTTTTTTAATCATTGTTTCACCTCTTCAGCATGACATACTGTGATTTTACTCTGGGATCAATAAAGGTATATATTATGTCTACCGCAAGATTTACCAATCCTGCTATAAGTGCTACAAAAAGAATTGATGCCATTACGACAGGCGTATCTTTCATCCTTATTGAATTAATCATCAACGTTCCAAGCCCGGGTATGGCAAAAACGGCTTCAATCATTATTGTTCCGGCTATTTGTATCCCTATATTAATACCGATTACAGTTACGACCGGAAGCAATGCATTTCTGAGAGCATGCTTAAAAATAACTCTCCTTCCGCTTGCCCCTTTTGCCTTTGCAGTTCTGACATAATCCTGTCGTATCTCCTCAAGCATTGTTGATCTTGTCATCCTTATTAATGTCGCCATTGTCACCGCCGCTATGGAAAAGGCAGGCATAATGTAGTGTTTCCAGGTTTCTATTCCTGTCGCGGGCAGCAAATCTAGTTTTAGAGAAAACAACATTATCAGTAACATACCTACGAAAAATCCAGGCATTGATGCTAAAAGGAGTGCACTTACGAGACTAATGCCATCAATAATGGTATACTGCTTCACTGCCGATATGATGCCAATTGGTACTCCAATCAGCGTCGATAAAGCAACTCCCAATAATGCTAATTTTACAGTGGTCGGAAACCTTGAGAATATTTCATCAAAAACCGGTATATTGGTTCTATAGGATTTGCCAAAATCGCCTCTTACTGCATCTACAACATATCGGCCATACCTAATAAAAAAGTTATCATTCAATCCAAGCTCTTCTCTTTTGGCCTGCACATCTTCCACTCGGGCGTCTTCTCCCAGAATTAATCTCGCCGGATCGCCGGGAGTAAAGCTCATGATTGAAAATAAAATAAAAGATATGCCAAGAATAACCGGAATCATCATTAAAATTCTTTTTAAAATATATTTTATCATTTTTCCTCCCTAAGGTATTTCAAGCAGATTTCAGAATCTGCTTGAAATACCTACACTTATAAGAATAATACGTTGTTTACCAAGAGTAATTATATACATAATGTCTTTCGGAAGAACTTGAATAAACTCCCTTAATATTTTTATTTGCGGCTATATCCGCAAGCTCTGACATGATAGGAATCAACGGAGCCTCTTCTTTTACCATCTCACTTATTTTTCCATATAGTTCATATCTTACATTCGGATCCTGTGATGTTCTCGCCTCTTCAATAAGCTTATCCAGCTCAGGTATACTAACTCTGGAGAAATTGTTGCCTCCTCCTATCATGCTGCTATGCAATCTTTTTGTAACAACAAAGTCAGCATCCGGAATCGTACATGAAACCATATACAATGTAATTTCATAATTACAGTCGGTCGTTACATCTTGTATGTATGTGCTTCTTTCCATCAGTTCTATCTCACTATTTATACCGATTTGCCTTAACTGCTCCTGCAAAACCTCCGTAGGCTTCGTATATATTGAGCTTTGATTGCACTTCAGTTTTACCGTGAACCCGTCCGGATAACCAGCCTCTGCCATCAGCTGCTTTGCTTTAGCAGGATCGTACGGATTATTCTTAAAATCCTTTTGATATCCAAATACAGTCGGCGGCATTGGGCACTCAACAGGTACCCCGTATCCGTCAAGCCCTCCCAAAATAAGTGCTTCTCTGTCTATTGCATAGCTTACAGCTTGTCTTAGCTTTTTATCGCTGAATTTTCCCTTTTCAGTATTAAATAATATATGATAATAATAAACTGACGCGCCTTCGTAGTATGCTATGTTTTCATTATCCTTTAAGCTCTGCGTATCTGCCGAATCCGGATCGTACAGTACGTCAATTTCACCTTTTTCGAGGGCAATGGCTGCAGTATTTTTATCAGTCATAATTTTAAAGGTCAGATCTTTTATTGCAGCAGGTCCTCTGTAATGATCATCAAATCTTTCCATTACTATTCTTTCACCGTTTTTCCACTCTACAAATTTAAAAGGTCCCGTTCCGACAGGATTTCTTGCGAAATCTTCTCCTGCTTCTTCCGCTGCCTTCTTACTGACTATGCCCAAGCTTGAACTTGTAAGGCAACTCAAAATAGGCGCATAAACATTCTTTAACCTTAGTTTGACAGTATTCTCGTCAACAACCTCGGCAGAATCCATATTGTTTGTCATAGCTGTCGTATAGCTTGATTGTATTGCTCTGTTGAGGGAATAAGCGACATCTTCTACCGTCATCGTGTCACCATTATGGAATTTAACCCCTTTTCGTATTGTGAATAAAATCTCCATCCCGTCTTCTGAAACTTCCCATTTTTCAGCAAGTCCAGGTGCTAATGTTCCATCCGGCTCTTCTCTAATAAGAGGATCGAACATTTGGAAAAGCACTAAAAAAGTAACCGTATCTTTTGTCAACTTTGGGTCTAGTGTTGCAATATCACCATTGATACTAAATACCAAGCTATCTTTCTTGACTGCATCCCCTTCATTTTTTGTATTGTCTGCTGCATTGGTGCTTTCTGCCGGTGGATTGACGCCGCAACCCGCCAACAGAATTAACATTGCGAGTACTAAACATAATGATCTTTTAATTTTCTTATTACTCATTTTAATCCTCCATTCTCCATAATCAGGTAGACCTATATACTAAAAAGTCGACAAACCCAAGCACATTCAAGCTTTTGGCGGGCTATGAAGTTCGCGTCATTCAGGTTCCGGTAAGCCATATGCTTTATACTTTTGGCCTCTGCGGTGAGATCTTCAAAATTCTTAAAAAGCACCCGTCGAATACCATGTTCCTTAACTTTATCACCTCTTTTCCAGCGTTGTTTTAAATGTGCCTGCATACATCCTCTTTAAGCTTGCGGGGTAAAAAACTTCACATCACTGTATAAAGCAAAAAGCATGCCACCATAGTATCAGATTACAGCCGCTGACTGGATTAACACGTTCTCCTGCCTTTTAAAAAAAGTGGTACGGTTTCCTATCGTATTGTATTGATCAGCCACATATCATTGAATGTTAAGTTACATAAAGGCATATGTTTCATTTACTTTTATACGTTTCATTCATTTCATATATGTTTCACTATGTGGGCATTTTCACGACAAAAATGCCTTCTGTTTGAAACAGAAAGCATTTTTGTTTGTAAAACATATGTATTTTGCTCTATGATTTTTTGATACTCAATTGATTCATCTTGCGCCACAGAGTAGTCCTGCTCATTTTTAGAAACTTCGCAGCTTCTGCTATCTTACCGTCACAATCGCCCAAAGCTTTATTTATTCTGGCTGCCTCCTCATTTTCATCTGTGCTTTCGGTTATAGCACCTTGCTCAACTGCCAGCATTTGAGAAATAAATGATGTGCTGACAACTTCGCGCTGTGCTATTGCCGCCACCCGTTCCATGATATTCCTCAATTCCCGTATATTTCCCGGCCATGAGTAATTCTCCAGAACCCTTAGGGCTCCTGTACTCAACCTGATGTTTTTGCCGGACTCAAAAACAATTTCCTCCAGGAACATCCGGGCATAGTGGGCAATGTCTCTTTGCCGGCTCCTCAAAGGCGGAATCCAAAGATTGAGCACATTCAAACGGTAATATAAATCTTCCCGGAATTTTCCCTGTGCCACCAATTCCCTCAAATTTTTATTGGTAGCGGCAATGATTCGTACACTAACCGGAATAACCCGATCACTGCCCAGCCGCATAATCGAACGTTCCTGCAGCACCCTGAGCAGGCGCCCCTGATTTGTATAATCCATCTCTCCTATCTCGTCCAAAAAAATCGTGCCATTATGTGCTATCTCAAACAGCCCTGGCTTTCCTTCTCTGCTGGCACCGGTAAAGGCACCGCTGACATAACCGAACAGCTCGCTTTCCAGCAGCTGTGCTGGCAAAGCAGCACAATTCACAGCAACAAACGGCCCTTTGCAGCGTTTTCCCGCAGCATGGATACTCTGTGCGAATACTTCCTTACCGGTACCGGTTTCACCGGTTATCAAAATATTGGCTTCAGTAGCAGCAAAGCTTTTTGCTCCTTCAATCACTGTCTTTGTTGCCTGGTCAAAAGCATAAACATTTTCAAAGGTATACGCGGTTACATGTCCTTTTGAGTAAATCTCTTTTCTGATCTTGGACTCCATCATCTGTATCTTGGTAATATCCTGAAAGGTTGCCACCGCCCCTATTGCACCTGTCTGATCCGTTATTGGCACTTTGTTGCATAAAATCTGAGTATCATGTATCTTGTAGAACTGATTCAATTCATTTTTGCCGCTCCGCAGAACCTCTTCCAGTTTCAATTCCGGCCATACATCTGCAATGTTGACTTTTTCATTATCATTGACCGATACTTTTAAGATTTTTTGCGCTATGGGGTTCATACTGTATATGGTTCCTTTTTCGTCTATGGATAATATCCCTTCATAAGCATGGTTAAGAACGGTTTTGATAAAGCCGCTCCTTCTTTTTTCCACCTCAATTGATTTTAAAATACTTCGTGAATTATAAAATGTTTCCACATATGCCTGATCACCGGTAATGATCTCCACATGGGGTAGACCTCGTTTTCTTGCAGCCATATTGGTGGTATAACCGCCAAGAATCACATCCGCACCGTCTTTTAGGGCTTTGTCAATCGTACGATCGACATGTTCTCTTGAATGCAGATGATATTTTTTTATGTGCACACCCAGTGCAGACTCCAAGCACTCTATTTGCTTAATCATAGAAGCAAAACAAACTACTGCCACATTGTCGCCGATTTTACGGGCACCCTCCAATGCGAGTGCCAGGTCAAAACCGCTTATAGGCACGTCCAGCACAACAATTTCGGGATATGAATCTCTAATATTGAAGGCCGTTTCACCTCGTGCAATGATTATCTCTATACCCTGTTTAATGAGTTTTTCCGCTTTCGCAAGACCATCTCTCAGCGAGCCGACGGCAAAAACCACTTCATCCTCGTAATCCTTCAGCAGTTCCCTGATTCTATCCAGCTTGTCCTCACTTGGTGCTAAAAAAGCGATTTTTTTCACTCCAATCACCTAACCTTATCTATATATACTATTCCTCTTATAGCATATAATCGGATAAAAAACAACTTCCATTCTTAGAGCTGCATATTTTGAACAGAAAAAAAGTCCCAGTATTGCTCATGCTTCAACCAATACCGGGACTGATGGAACTTTACTTAAGTTAAGGTTCTTTACGAGTGAAGCTTTATCCAATTCAAGCGGCCACCCACCTTTATTATATCGAGTTCATCCTGTGAAAGCGGACTTTTTACTGCAGCTTCAATGCCTTTGCTAAGGTTATGGACAATATAATCTTCCCCCTCTCGCAATACGACGGTATCAATTCGTAAGAAATCTCCTTGTTCAAACTGCAGTTTACTTTCGAAGTCATTTAATATAAGCGGCAGAATGCCAAAATTGACCAGATTGGCCATATGAATCCGGGCAAAGCTTTTGGCAATGATCGCTCGTACGCCCAGATACCTCGGTGCCAAAGCCGCCTGTTCCCGGCTGGAACCCTGTCCGTAATTAAAGCCGGCTATGACAAAACCATTACCGGCGGCCCTGGCGCGTTCCGCAAAGGTTTCATCCAGCACCTTGAATACATGCTTGGCTATTTCGGGAGTATTGTTGCGCATAGGCAGAAAGTTGGCCCCTGCCGGTACGATATGGTCTGTCGTAATATCGTCTCCGACATTCAACAGCACCTCACCTCTAAGCTCATCATAGATAGGTTCAATCTCAGGCAGCGGGCAAATATTAGGCCCGCGGCGAATCGGCCTGTCTTCCGTTATGGCTGCCTCCGGATAGATAAAACGGCTATCGTCGATAATAAATTTATCCGGCATTGCATAAGTCCGGACGGGACGCCTCAAATCACGGGGGTCTGTTATCCTCCCGTGAACGGCTGAAGCCGCCGCTGTCTCCGGGCTCACAAGATATACATGGCCGGTAGGATGTCCGCATCGGCCAATAAAGTTGCGCGGACCGGTCCGCAGGGATATGCCGTTTGTAGGCGGCGCAAACCCCATCCCGTTGCAGGCGCCGCAAAACATCTCCAGAATACGCACGCCGGAGCGGATCAGCTTCTCCAGTGTACCCCGCTGCACGCACTCCAGCATTACCTGCTGGCTGCCGCAATACAACCCTGCATCCACATTATTATGAACCCTACTGCCGTCCATCATATGAGCAATAGACAATACATCCTGCAAGGAGGAATTTGTACACCCCCCGAACATAATCTGATCAATTCCGATCCCTGCAGCCTCCCGTACCGGTACGACATTGTCAGGCTGATGAGGCAAAGCAATGAGAGGTTCCAATCCGGATAAATCAATTTCTATTATGTCGTCATAGACTGCATCGAAATCTGCATGGAGCGGTGTCCAAGCCTGTCCCCGTGACTGGGCCTGCAGCCAGAATTTTGTCATTTCGTCGCTGGGAAAAACGGATGTTGTGGCACCGGTTTCCGTACCCATATTGCAAAGTGTTGCCCTCTCCGTCACATTCAAATCTTTTATGGCCGGTCCGTCATATTCCAGGACTGCGTTTAGACCGCCCTTAACCGTTAAGCGTCGCAACAATTCTAAATTGACGTTTTTTACGGATACAAAAGGCTGTAGTCTGCCGCTCAGTACCACCTTGATAATGCGAGGCATATTGAAATAGAAGGGCTCGCCGGCCATAGCCATCGCTACATCCAAACCGCCGGCCCCCATAGCCAGCATCCCAACGCCCCCTGATGCGGTTGTATGTGAATCACTGCCCAGCAGGGTTTTCCCTGGGATAGCAAATCTTTCTACATGCAGCTGATGACATATGCCGTTGCCGGGCCTGGAGCAGATACTGCCCAACTTCTTAGCCATATCTATCAGGAAACGATGGTCGTCGGGATTGCGAAAATCCGCCTGCAGCATATTGTGATCGATGTAGCTGACTGCCAAATCCCCTTTTACCTTTTTTATTCCCAAAGCCTCAAATTCCAAATAAGCCATTACCCCATTCACATCATGGGTAAGCGTCTGGTCAATTTTAATACCAATGCGTTCACCGCGCTTCATCGTACCTCTGACCAAATGCGAAGTTATCAACTTTTCTGTTAAGGTCATCCCCATATAAATACCTCCATGAATTGTTATTATCTCGATTTTGATTTCTACAGAATAATTATTTGTTAAGCATACATCAATTCAATATGCAAGGCTTATGCCAAATCGTAAGTCAATAGAGCCATAAGCTTTTTCAACCTACGTATCCTGCCAAAATGCTGAACTGAGTTTCAATGGTAACAATTCCGAAACACAAAGACCTTTTTGTTTCACTAAAGCGTACAGCAGTTTCAAGTATTGGGTAATATTTGCGATTACCCAATATATGTTTCACGCATATTAAACTTTCGCAACAGTTCTTTTTTGTCTCGATCCTCTTAATAATACAAGGCATATTCAAATGTAATGACAATAAACTTATGATTCGCATACTGCCATCTATGCAATACTCAGGCATCTATATGAAAATATGTCTCCTGCATTTTTTCTCAATTGATAGTAATATTGGCATGAAACATGCAACGTTTTAAACGACAGCAATAACTAATACGGCACAATAAAAATAATTTAGTATCAAGAAAGGAGATATGCTTTATGAATTACGATTCATCAGTATATAATTATCCATCAAGAAGAAATGTCGTATATGCCAGAAAAGGCATGGTAGCTACAGGACAACCAATGGCTGCTCAAGCAGGATTGGAGATTCTGAGAGCCGGTGGCAATGCCATTGACGCAGCAATCGCAGCAGCCGCCTGCCTAACTGTAGTAGAACCAACATGTAACGGAATTGGCGGAGATAGTTTTGCCTTGGTCTGGACAAAAGGGAAACTGCACGGTCTTAACTGCAGTGGGAAATCACCGAAATCCATATCCATTGAAAAGCTTAAAGAAAGGGGCATCACTGAAATACCCGAATATGGTTGGGTGCCGGTAACCGTACCGGGAGCACCGGCAGGATGGGCTGCACTATCCAAACGTTTTGGGAAACTGCCTCTTACGGATGTGTTAGCACCGGCAATCAGATATGCGGCCGAAGGCTATTCGATTACACCAAATACTGCAAAGCTATGGGAGTATGCCTATAAAAACTATAAAGCAAGCTTCAAAGGAGAAGAGTTCAATAACTGGTTCACAACCTTTGCCCCAAAGGGAAGAGCTCCGAGAGCAGGAGAAACCTGGAAATCCTCAAACCACGCCAAGACATTAGAATTAATCGCAGAAACAAATGCTGAAGCCTTTTATAAAGGAGAATTGGCAGATAAAATTGATGCGTTCTCCAAAAAATATGACGGTTATCTAAGAAAAGAAGACTTGGAAGAATTTGAACCGGAATGGGTGAATCCGATATGTATAAACTACAGAGGCTATAATGTCTGGGAAATCCCTCCAAACGGGCATGGAATTGTCGCTTTAATGGCACTAAAAATATTAAGCGGCTACACCTTCGAAAGTAGAGATAATGCAGATACCCTTCACAAACAATTAGAAGCAATGAAGCTTGCTTTTGCAGATGGTCAAAAATATGTAGCCGATCCGAGAATGATGTCGGTAACGGCAGAACAGCTTCTGTCTGAAGAATATGCAGCCAAGAGAAGATCCCTGATCGGGGAAGAAGCCTTAATGCCGGTACCTGGAGATCCGGCATCAGGTGGAACTGTATATTTGGCAACGGCTGATGAAGAAGGCAATATGGTTTCCATGATCCAAAGCAATTATATGGGCTTTGGTTCAGGACTTGTGGTTCCGGGTACGGGAATAGCCCTGCACAACAGAGGTCTTAACTTTACATTGGATATAAACCATGACAATGCTTTAGCACCAGGCAAAAAACCATACCATACAATCATCCCTGCATTTCTTACAAAAGATAACAAAGCAGTAGGTCCCTTTGGGGTTATGGGTGGATTTATGCAACCGCAAGGCCATGTTCAAGTAGTAATGAATACAATAGATTTTCATATGAACCCGCAGGACGCCCTGGATGCTTATCGCTGGCAATGGGTAGGAGGAAAGAGGATCGATATTGAACCCGGTTTCCCGAATCATTTAGCATTGCAGCTGGCAGCCAAGGGACATGATATTGTCCCACAGCTGGATTCATCCCAGATGGGCCGGGGTCAGATAATCTGGAGAGACGAGGATGGAACTCTCTGTGGTGGAACCGAACCAAGAACAGATGGTACAATAGCCTCCTGGTAATAGAAAAGTGATTAACCCCCCTGTTTTCAACAACAGGGGGGTTAATCACTTTTAAAGGGAACTATCCAATGTTTACGATTACTTCTGTGTTTTATAGTGGTTTATCAAGCAACCGGCTATTATAATGCTCTTTTCTTCCTCTGTAAGGTCACCGACTGAAAGGGTGAATTCAGCAATTGCATCACCAACTGCATAAGCTTTAATCTCAGCTTTACCCTCAGAAATAGCATTCCTCAGGTTGGGAATGAATACAAATTCACCTTGATTAAATAAGGGAGCTCCATTGACGAGGAACGGAACCATACCCCAGTTAATCAGGTTTGAACGATAACGCTTGGTAGCATATTCCATTGCCAGGTTTGCCCATGCACCGATGACTCTCTGGCAGGAAGCAGCCTGTTCTCTGGCTGAGCCGTCTCCCGGCTTGTTGGCAAAAATAGTGCTGCCAATGCCGACACGGTTGGGGTCGATATCCTCAAATCCCTTGATTGTTCTAATCTTATTATAAACTTCCTTAATCTCTTCCGAGACCTCACTTGGATCGTTGCCATTTTCTCTTCCTACCTCGTACTTCTGGACCTCTTTTGACTTTTTTGTATAGTCCGGGTCTTTCCTGCCAAG
>LOES01000158.1 GCA_001515955.1 Clostridia bacterium BRH_c25
GGTTAACCGGGATGCAGCTCTGATGGCTGCACAAAATGCGGTTGATATGTCAAAGAAGGCCAGCGGTGGCGGGGGTAAAATGATGTTGAGCAAGAACGGGCAATCGGTTAGCATTAACAAGCCAATTACTCAGGAGGACGTTGATATTGTACAGAACCTCCTTGGCGGCGCAAGCAAGTATACAAAAGTTGACCAGAAGGTATTATCAATCATTCAGGAAGAGACCAAAGCCTTCTTTGAAAGCCAAAAGTCAGCCGATGATACGGCAAAGACCATTCAGGACAGAGTAAACACTTATATAAACGAATAAGGAGAAATAGCAGCCTTTAAACCTGGAGCTCCTGTAGCTTTAAAGCACTGCATCCTATAAATGAATGCAGTGCTTTTCATGTGATTTTTGCTATAAATCCTTGGCCATTTCATCCAGTACTTCGGCAGTAGCATTGAGTTCCTCTATGGAAGCAGATACTTCTTGTGCTGCTGCTGCCTGTTCTTCGAATATAATATTTGTCTTGTCTATAATCTGTGTCATCTCATGAGTCATATTTATTATAGCATCCACTATCTGCTTGATATTTTCAACTGCATCTTTACTATTGCTTGACATCTTCCTTATCTCTTGGGCAACAACTGAAAAACCCCTGCCGGATTCTCCTGCCCTTGCAGCTTCTATAGCTGCATTTAATCCAAGCATATTAGTCTGACTTGCAATATCGGTTATAAACTTGAGGATATCTTCGGTATCTCTGGCCTTTGTCTGAAACTTGTGGCTTATTTCGAGCAGTGACTTGGTATAACAGCTAACGTCTTGTATGCCTGCCGCCATTTGATTTATTGAAGCCGATATCTGCTGAAGTGACGCAGATAAACCATCAGCCTGCTCCATAACCTTCATTTGCTTGTCCACACTTCTTCCTATGTTAATAGTACCTACAATCTCACCATTACTATTTTTAATAGGAAAAAACGGCAGCAAGGAGAATATGGAGAGGACAATATTGAAAAGTATCAAAATGATACAAATATAATAATATGAGAAATTATGTTAATAAATAGTGCTAAATGAGATGGAATTCGTGCGAAATCAATCGAAACATGTAAAAATATAAGTAAAATGCATAAAAAACAATTGTAAAATGTACATGCTATTGTTATAATGAGAATACAGAAAATACTAAACAGTCTCATAATGATACAGCGGGGGCGAAGAAAAATGGCATTAAGTACGAAGAAATATCAAAATTATGTGAATATACTCAGGGAAGAATTGGTGCCGGCCTTGGGGTGCACCGAACCTATTGCAATCGCATATGCAGCGGCGAAGGCCCGCGAGGTTCTGGGCTTACTCCCGGACAAAATTGTCGTAGAATGCAGCGGCAACATTATCAAGAATGTAAAAGGAGTTATTGTCCCGACTACAAAAAAACTGCGGGGTATTGAAGCTGCGGCAGTTATAGGTGCTGTTGGCGGAGATGCTTCCAAGGAATTGGAGGTCCTTGCCGGCATTAATCAGAAGCATTTGGATGAGACAAAAATGCTAATTGAAAAAGGTATCTGTGAAGAGAAGCTTTTAGAGACTCCGGCGAAGCTTCATATTATCGTCACAATTTTTAATTATAATGAAAAAGCATCTGTGGAAATAATACATACACATACAGGAATTGTCCGTATAGAGAAAAATGACAAGGTTTTACTTGATGTTCCCCATAGCATGGAAGAGGACGCAAGAAAGGCAACCGACCGGGAATGCATGAATATTGAGGATATCATAGAATTTGCAAATACCGTAAACATTGCTGATGTAAGGGATATACTAAGCAGGCAGGTAGAATACAATTCAGCAATTTCCGATGAAGGCTTGCACAAAATATATGGCGCGAATATAGGAATGACCCTGCTAAGTGTTTATGGCGATGATGTCAGAGTTCGTGCCAAAGCTGCAGCAGCAGCCGGCTCCGACGCTCGTATGAGTGGCTGTGAAATGCCTGTTGTAATAAACTCAGGCAGTGGAAATCAAGGAATGACGGTTTCATTGCCGGTGATTGTATATGCAAGAGAGCTTTCCGTAACAACGGAAAGATTGTACCAGGCATTGTGTATCAGCAATCTGATTGCTATTCATCAAAAAACAAAGATAGGCAGACTTTCTGCATACTGTGGGGCAGTAAGTGCTGCGACAGGTGCAGGAGCTGGAATCACATATCTTTATGGAGGTGGTATGAAAGAGATATCGCAAACTATCACAAACACATTGGCAAACGTATCCGGTATCGTATGTGATGGAGCAAAACCATCATGTGCTGCTAAAATCGCATCTAGTGTTGATGCTGCTTTGTTAGGCTGCTATATGACAATGCAGGGCAGGGGTTTTAGCTCAGGGGAGGGTATTGTTAAAGATAGTATTGAAGGTACTATCGAAAATGTTGGTAAGCTCGCTAAAAATGGAATGCAGGTGACTGACGAGGAAATCTTGAGAATTATGATCAACTCCTAAGTACAGCTGCAAAGAAATGCAAATGAACAACAGACCTGAATTCTTTAAAATCGAAGGGAGGAAGATTGTTCTAGTATTACACAGGGTGTGAGTCCTGTTGATAAGAACGAACGAGAAAATTATGAAAAAAATATTAAGTATTATTTTAGCATTGGTAATTATGATAACTGTGTTTACAGGTTGCGCAAGCAATTCGCCCAAAACCCCTGCAGAGGGAACTCCAGCTCCAACAGCTGAGGGTGCAATTAAAATCGCAGTTGCAGCGCCTATGACAGGCGATAATGCAGAGTATGGCAAAGGCTTTCTCAATGCGGCTAAAATGAAAGCTGAAGAGTGGAATGCCAACGGTGGTGTACTAGGCAGGGAAATAGAGATTGTACCATACGATGATAAAAACTCCGGTGAAGAGGCTGCTTCTATCGCACAAAAAATCATCAGCGATAAAGATATCGTAGGTGTTGTTGGTCACTTTGCTTCCGGTGTCTGCATGGTTGCTGCTCCGACATACGAAGAAAACAAAGTAATAGAAATCTCTCCTTCAGCTTCTCATCCCGATTATTCCGGTATCGGCAGTTATATATTCAGAAATAATACCGTTATAAATGTAGAAGCTGCTGCAGGTCTTGATATTGCTATAAATGATCTTGGTAAAAAGAATATTGGTATCATTTCAATTAAAACTGACTGGGGTACAAGTACTTCAGCCATCGTAAAAAAGCTTATTGAAGAACAAGCCGGTACAGGTGCAAAGGTTGTTGCCCATGAGGAAGTTATGGAAGGCTCCGACGATTACAGCCCTGCTATTACAAAGCTTAATGCAGCGGGAGCAGATGTTGTTATCAGTGTAGGTATGTATAATTTGGTAGCTCCTGTTGCAAAACAGTACAAGCAAGTTAATCCGGACATTGCAATAGTCGGTTTCTCCAACTCATACAGCCAGCAGCTGCTTGAGCTGGGCGGCAGTGCAGTTGAAGGTGTTCGTTTTCCTGTTATATTTTTCTCCGGCTCCAATGACCCCAAAATCAAGTCATATGTAGACGCATATACAAGCAAGTACGGTTCTGCTCCAAGTGCATTGACATCTCAGGCATACGACTCTGTTGGAATGCTGCTTGAATCTATTAAAGCTGTTGGTTCAACAGACCGTGAAAAAGTAAGAGATACTTTGGCAGAAATCAAATATGAAGGTGTAACAGGCTATACTGAGTTCAACGAAATAGGTGATGTTCAGAAATCCTTTGTAAAAGTAGTTATAAAAGACGGTAAGTTTGAAGAAGTAAAATAAATTTATTGTACATTTTTAAATTAGAAATTGCCCGGAGGGGAATTGCCCTCCGGCTATTTCTAATGACAGACCGGATTCAAAGTAAGATGTTTGGTGCAAAACATATAGAATATGACATATGAATCGAGCTTTCAGACGAAAATTTAAGGGGAAGGAGTATGTGGAAGAGTGATAATACAGCAATTATTTAACGGATTGGCACTTGGCATGGCATATTCGCTGATAGCGGTAGGCTACTCAATGGTATTTGGTATCTTAAGACTTATAAACTTCTCCCACGGAGCAATTTATGCCTTCAGTGCCCACATGGCTTTGCTCTTTATCAGTATGAAATTTGGAATCATTCCGGCTATTTTAATGAGCATACTGATTACCGGCATACTAGGCATACTTATTGATAAAACTGCTTTGGAGCCGCTTAGAAAGAAAAATTCCATACCTATTGCATCCTTGATTACAACAATTGGTATGGCAAATATAATACAAAATCTTTTAATGATCTTCTTTAATACTGAAAGAAAACCATTTCCGGCATTTTTTGATTTTGGAATGTTGAAGCTTGGCAGTGTACAAATCAACTCAACACAAATTGTTATGTGCCTTGTTTCATTAATTCTGCTTGTTATTTTAACATTGATTATTAATAAAACAAAACTGGGACTTGCAATGCGTGCTACTGAGCAAAACTCAAAGGCAGCAAACCTGATGGGTATTAACGTGAACTTTGTAATATCCTTTACATTTTTCCTTGGTGGTGCATCTGCGGCCATTGCAGGAGCACTGATCGGCGGGTACTATCAGATTGTGTACCCGGGAATGGGCTTTATGGTTGGGCTTAAGGCATTTGCGGCAGCAGTACTTGGCGGTATAGGTGTGCTGCACGGTTCGGTAGTTGGCGGATTGGTGGTTGGAGTATCCGAGAGTTTTGCGGCAACCTTTCTAGGTTCTTCCTATAGGGACTCTGTAGCTTTCATCATTCTTATTCTTGTACTGATTATAAAGCCTACAGGTTTGTTCGGTAAAAAAGATATTAAGAAGGTGTAGATGATATGGACAAAAAGATGAAAAAGGATACAAGCAAAAACTTTATATTTAAAATGGAGACTTTAATAGAAAAATACAAGATCCCCATAGGAATTGCCTGTGCAGCAGTATTGCTGGGATTTCCTTATATTGGTGTCAATCAGTATATAATGCGAATAGCCATTATGATAGGAATTTATTCTATGCTGGCATTGGGTCTCAATATTCTAACCGGTTACACGGGACAAGTTTCATTGGGACATGCAGGCTTCTATGCGATTGGAGCCTATACAGCATCCCTTGTCTCTCTTAAACTTGGAGCCGGCTTCATAGTGTCGGCAATAGCAGGTGCCACGCTGGCATCCTTTTGTGGCTTGCTTCTGGGTTTGCCGACCCTGCGTTTGAAGGGCACATATCTTTCAATTGTAACACTTGGTTTTGGGGAGATTGTCAAAATGGTTCTGATGAACTGGGATAAGGTTACAAACGGTACATTAGGCCTGAAAAATATTCCGCGTCCGTCTGTTTTCGGTTTGAAACTGACTCTTGCGAACAATGGCATTTACTATATGATGTTGGTTTTGTTAGCACTTATAACATTGGTATGCATATTGATAATCAAATCAAAGATAGGCAGGGCGTTTATGTCGATTAAGGAAGATGAGCTTGCAGCTACTATGATGGGCGTAAAAACCACACGTTATAAAGTACTTGCATTTGTTATCTCAGCATTTATTACAGGTATTGCCGGTGCTTTTTATGCTTCCATGATCGGCTTTATAGATCCCAACTCATTTACATTCGATATATCTACACTTATCATAAGCATTGTCATACTAGGCGGTATGGGTACGATCAGGGGTATGTTCGTTGGCTCTGCAATACTGATTGCATTTCCGGAGGTGTCCAGATTCATGATGGATTATCGTTTTGTTGTATATGGTATTGTCCTGGTGGTTATGATGAGGTTCCGTCCGCAAGGTTTGTTGGGATGGAAATCTCAGATGCCGTACAAATTTCCAAAACTGGCTGTGCAAGAGCTTGAGAAACGTAAAAAAGGCAATATGCAGACTCAACAGGTATAAATCCAACAGAACGATACTTCAGAAAGGAGAAGTTGTCAAATTAGATGATTGACAACCTACAAAGATATGGCATATTTACAGGTTAATTCAATTACTAAACAGTTTGGTGGACTCATTGCCGTTGACAATGTCAGCTTTGAGGTTGAAAAGGGTGAGATTGTCAGCATTATCGGCCCTAACGGTGCAGGAAAGACAACCGTTTTCAACATGCTTACAGGAGTATATACAATTGATAACGGCGAGATTATTTTTGATGGAACCCCTATACACAATACTACACCCTATAATGTAGTAAATCAGGGTATATCCAGGACGTTTCAGAATATACGGCTATTTCCTAATATGCGTGTAATTGAAAATGTACTGGTAGGTACACATATAAGAACGGAATATGGCTTTTTCGATTCTCTCTTCAGAACACCTCGATACAAAAAAGAAGAAGCTGAAAAAGTTATGCATGCGGTTGATATTTTGAGAGATATAGGACTGGAAGACAGAATCAATGATTATGCACAGAACTTGCCCTATGGCGAGCAGAGAAAGGTTGAGATTGCACGTGCAATTGCCACTGATGCAAAGATAATCCTCCTGGACGAGCCTGCTGCAGGCATGAACCCCCAGGAGTCGGAAGAACTGCTTCGCTTCATTAGAGAACTGCGTGACAAAGGCTATACAATTATTCTCATAGAACATGATATGAACGTGGTCATGAATATTTCAGACCGCATATATGTAATTGATCATGGCAAGAAAATTGCACAGGGATTTCCCAATGAAATTGCCAATAACCAAAGCGTAATTGAGGCTTATCTGGGAGGTGTGAAAAAAGATGCTTAAGATCAGCAATCTGAATACTTTCTATGGTCACATTCACGCCTTAAAGGGTATAAGCATGGAGATAAAAGAGGGTGAAATAGTTTCCCTTATCGGAAGCAACGGTGCAGGAAAGTCCACGACCCTTGGCTCTATAGCAGGACTTGTGCATCCACAGTCGGGTACAATACATTTTAAGAATCAGGATATTACAAACATGGCTCCTTTTAATGTTGTGAAGCTGGGTATCAGCCTTTCTCCTGAGGGACGTGAGGTTTTTCCTGCACTGACAGTACAGGAAAACCTAAAGCTTGGCGCATACATCAAAAAAAATAAAGCAAGAATAGATGAATCCTTTGCTCGTGTTTACGACCTTTTTCCGAGACTTAAAGAAAGAATCCAACAGACAGCAGGCACACTATCAGGTGGTGAGCAGCAGATGCTTGCAATAGGGCGGGCACTGATGAGCGAGCCTGAGCTTCTTCTGCTGGATGAGCCTTCTCTGGGTTTGGCACCAAATCTGGTATTGATGATTTTCGAGCTTATTCAATCGATCAATGAGCAGGGAACAACAATTCTGCTGATTGAACAGAATGCCAACATGGCACTGTCCGTCTCTCACAGGGCTTATGTCCTTGAGACAGGCAATATTACAATGTCGGGAGATGCAAGTGACCTGGCAAGTGATCCCAGGGTAAAAAAGGCTTATCTGGGAATAGGTTAAAAAAATGGAATGGAGGTTAAGAAATGAAAAAAATTATCAATCATCCCAATAATGTTGTTTCCGAAGCACTTCAAGGCTTGGTTAAGGCTTGCCCTGAGCTGCAGTATGCGGAGAAGCTTGAGGTTGTCTCCAGAAAAGAAAAGAAAACAAAGGTAGGCTTGGTATCGGGCGGAGGTTCAGGTCATGAGCCTGCTCATGCCGGTTATGTAGGTAAAGGTATGCTGGATGCTGCTGTTTGCGGCAATGTGTTTTCCTCACCAAGCCCCGACCGCATTATCAAGGGTATTGAAGAAGCAAACTCAGGTGAAGGGGTTCTGCTTATCATCAAAAACTATTCCGGTGACATAATGAACTTCGATATGGCCAGGGAAATGGCTGAAATGGAAGACATACGTGTTGAAAGTGTTATAGTAAAAGATGACGTAGCTGTTCCGGACAGCACTTATTCCACAGGACGCCGCGGTATTGCCGGAACAATATTCGTGCATAAAATTGCCGGTGCGAAAGCTGAGTCAGGGGCGAGCCTTGATGAGGTTAAAGCTGCCGCTGAAAAAGCAATTGCAAATATACGCAGCATGGGTATGGCTATGAGCTCCTGTACACTTCCGGCAGTAGGCAAGCCTGGCTTTGTTTTAGGTGAAAATGAAATTGAAATCGGCATGGGCATTCATGGTGAGCCGGGGGTAGAGCGTACCAATGTAAAAACAGCCGATCAGGTAGCGGAAATTCTCTTGTCAAAGATTCTGGAGGATTATGATTTTTCCGGCTCTGAGGTTGCATTGATGGTAAATGGTTTAGGCGCTACACCTTTGATGGAGCTCTATATTCTTAATAATGAAGTTGAGAAAATATTAACCTCAAAGGGTGTGAAAATCCATAAGGCCTTTGTGGGCAATTATATGACAGCTCTTGAAATGGCAGGTTGTTCACTTACATTGATGAAGCTGGACGGTGAGCTGAAGGAACTTCTGGATGCTCCCTGCAGCACACCGGCACTTACGATCATATAGAAGGAGGGATTATTAGTGGGTTTTCTACTAAGCAGTAAGGATTATGCAGAGTATATAAAACTTGCAGCTGCAAAAATTCATGAGAATGGGGAATATGTAACTGCTCTCGATGCTGCGACAGGTGACGGTGATCATTGGACCAATATTAATATGGGCTTTGAAAAATTGGTTGAAGCAATTCCTGAGCTTGAGACAATGTCACTATATGAAGAGTTTAAAAAAATTGGTATAATTATGATGTCGGTAATTGGCGGTTCCTCCGGTGTTCTTTATGGCAGTGCGTATATGGGAGCCGCTAAGGTGCTGAAAGACAAAGAAAATATTGAAAATCAGGACATGTGCAATGTACTTGAAGCGATGTTAAATTCAATTATGACAAGAGGTAATGCGAAGCCCGGATACAAGACCATGCTCGACTGCCTGTACCCTGCTGTGGAGTGCTACAAGGACAGTATTGCAAAGGGACTCTCTGAAAGGGAAACCGTCTCACTTGTAAAAAAAGCTGCAAATGACGGTGCACAAAGCACGGCAGATATGGAAGCAGTTCGTGGAAGAGCCTGCTATCAAGCAAACAAAGGTAAAGGGAATCTTGACCCCGGTGCTATTACAATGGCGTACCAGCTTGAAGTTTTGATGGACTATATCGCAGCTAAGCTGTAGCTATACATGCACTCGTACTGAATTAGCGGGAGGTTCAATATGCTGCTTGCAGAAATGAAGAAAGATGTCACAAAATTCGCTGAGGTAATCTCAAAAATTCTTGAAGTTGATGTATTGATTGTCGACAACAATTTAAAGACCATAAGCAACACTTACTGCTATCCTAATAAGCCAACACCTATTCATAATACTTCTATTATCAGCCAGGTCATTTTAACAGGGAAAACCATTGCAATTGAAGATAAATGCAATTACGACACCTGTAAGGAATGTCTGGACTTCAAGGAATGTGAAATGAAAGGCTTTATCTGTGTTCCTATTTTGTACAAGGAAGCGGTAGCCGGTGCTATTGCACTGATTGTGCCTGAACATAAAATATCTGTGGTATTTGCAAATGTACGTAATTCAATAGAATTTCTGGAGCGAATGGCGGACCTTCTGGCAAACAAGATACAGAACAGTGATGATTACAGCAACCTTAACCTGATAAAGCATGAACGGGAGATGATTATGGATTCCATTGACTATGCAATGGTGTCAATGGATGAAATAGGATATATAACCTATTACAACAAGCGCTTCAGACACTACTTTGGGGGAAACGAAGACTTCTGCGGTTTGTTTATCAGGGATGTAATCCCACATAAATATATAACTGAGTTTTTATCAAATTATACTGAGTTTTCAGACAGGCTGATATATTTTGAAAAGGACAGCCATCATTTCTATGGTTTTTTATCCTGTATGAATATTAGCATAAATGGCAGCAGGGGTGGAATGCTGTTCATTTTCAAATCAATAAGCGATGTCAATACTCAACTGGCGGAAATTGGCTATAACAATACGAGTATCACCTTTAAATCAATAGAAAACGGGTTGATACCAATGCAGGTGATTAATGAAGCAAAACGCCTTTCTGTTACTGCAAAGACAGTTTTGATCAAAGGAGAAAGCGGTACCGGAAAGGAATTGCTTGCAAAAGCAATACACACATTTTCAGATCGTGCAGGGCAATACTTTGTTACTGTAAACTGCGACGGCACATACCGTGAGATGCTTGAGGAATCACTTTTTGGAAATGAGCAGTCCAGCCAGATTGTCGGAGGCCTTGGTAAATTGCAGCTTGCCCACAATGGTACAATATATTTCTATAGAATTGAACAGATGCCGGTATACCTGCAAAGGCGGCTCGCTGAAATCTTAAGGAACAAGACAATTTCCCAATCTGGGATGCGCAGCATAAAAGTTGACCTGCGTATGATCTTTTCAACAAGTGCAGATCTGGAAAGCCTTGTACAGGTTGGGCTTTTTGATGATGAGCTGTACTACCGGATTTCAGAGAATACAATTTGTATTCCGCCGCTGCGGCAGGACAAAGCAGCACTTCGCAAGCTGCTTACGAGCAGCGCAAAGTTTTTCAAAGGAAAATACAACAAGGAAAGTCTTTCATTTGATGCTCAAGCCTTTGAAGCCCTGCTATTCTACGGCTGGCCTGGAAACGGCAAAGAGCTTGACAAAGTGATGGACTGCATTGTAAGCCGTTGCACGGATAATGTGACTGTTAAGGATTTGGCCCGGTTAAATGTAATTGAGATGGAGGACAACAAGTTTGTATCAATCCGTGATCTGGAAAGGGAGAGCATTGAAGCACTGCTTGCAGCAAATAAAAAGAAGGATGATGTGGCAATGAAGCTGGGAATAAGCCGTGCCACCTTATACCGCAAAATTAAAAAATATAATTTATAATTAAGGAGAATGATTATTATGATTACAAACAACGCTTCTGATAGGGGCCAGCACATAAAGGACCTGAGGGATGCAATTGAACATAGAGCAACATGGTTTTACTACCTGCTTGAAGAAGCTCAGAAACGAGGCTTGGATTATGATTTTGCAAGAGATGCCATTATAAGCTGCGGCTGCTTCCACGGCATGAACAAATACACACAGACAGACGATTTGAAGGCGTTTGCTCCAGAATTTGTAACAGATAATGTTAAGAATATATTCGAAATGGATGTAGATGTAACAGAGGAAGAACTGAAAATAGAATTCCACTACTGCCCGCTGGTAGCTGCATGGAAGAAGCTTACAAATGATGAAGAGAAAATTGCCAAGCTGTGTGATATAGCAATGGATGGCGATAGAGGCATTGCAAGCCAGTTTGATGCGTTTGAATTTAACCTTGGAAAGACAATTGCAAAGGGTGATAATATCTGCGAGGTTTGCTTCAAAAAGGTTAAATAATAGCTTGCAGTACAAGAGTATACAAGGTATGGAATCTGAAGGAAGCTGATGCTGAACATTTACTGATAAAGTACTGCATTTTGATGTAGTACTTTATTAATTTGGGGGGATTAGAGTTTTTGGCGGGAAATGTATTGTTATTCCTTGAATAAAGTATACTATTCACTATATAAGTGGAAGGAGTATTCTGTATGGAATGGATAATACATTTTATAGCAATCTGGACAGTTTTTTCGCTGCTGGGAGGATGGAAATGGGTGGAGCTCAAAAGAAATATATGGTGTGGGATAGCTTCATCCATAATACATTTGATTGTTGATACAGAAAGGATAATGTACGGTCTGTACGAAATTACAAACCCTGTTATTTCTATATGGGGCTCATCTTTCTTCTTTACATTTGGAGCCAGTTTTGTTTCGGGTATGCTGATAGCCATGCTTCAACCAAGGAAGAAGTGGGCTAGAGTTCTTCATGTTCTTATCTTTTTTCTCATTTTTACCATTGAAGAATATATGCTTGTCAAGACAGGTGCTGTTGTATATGTACGCTGGAGCTTGCTGGGAGGAAGTGTCCCTATAAATATAATGTCAATCACATCATTAAGTTGGTTTTCTATTGTGATACTGGATAAAGGAAGGTAATAAATATGAGTATATACATATATGCAGCAGGTATTTTCGTTATTGCAGCTGTTTTATTTATCTATGGAAAATGGGTTAAGAGTAAAGATTTATAAGCATAATTGGGAAAAAGTAATGCATGAGTCTATTATGCCGTGAAGAATTTCTTAAAGTTTGTAATTTTAGGAAGGATTTTTTACAATTATGTAGAATTTATTCTATGTGTGATTGTATACAATATGTCTACAATATGGATACAATCAACAAATAAAAGGGGGAGAATTTCTATAAAACACTGATGATTGTGGTAAATGCTTATATTACGGGGAGGAGATATTTTATGAACTCAATTGGCAAAAAAAAACTCTTTACTTTTTTTAGGATGGTATTGGTATTATGGGTGCCGATTCTAATATACTTTATTATTCAAAGCATACTAAAAAGTGTTTTTAATAATTCCATTGCATTTCTCGTAATCACCCTGGCTGTGGTTATGTTGCTTGCTCCGGGAATATATTATTTATGGTTCAAGTCTTTTATCAACATTTCAAAACACTTAGCGGATGCTGAAGATGGTGATATTGCTGCATATCTGAAAAAATCAAAGGGTACAAAAATCAAAGATAAGGTTCTGCTTCAGGTTGTTAAGTCAATAGAACAGGTTTTAGATGGTTTTTTAAAGATGATTGGGAAGATGCAAAGAACATCGGATCAACTTAATTATTATGTTGATAATCTTGCCAAGGAAAGTGAAAATGCAAATACCGCAGCCCAGCAAATAGCAGTATCAATAGAGGAAATAGCTAAAGGGGCAAGTGAACAGGCATTGGCAGCCCAGGAAACATCAGAAAATATAAACAGTCTGGCAGGCATGGCAGAGAGAATTGATAATGAAACAGGTAAAGGCGAGGCTATTATCAAGAATATAGTATTAAAGGTTGAGGATACAAAAAATGTATTGGAAGGCCTGCTGGAGCATTTGAAGCTATCGGCGGAAGATAGCAGCAATTCAGTGGATAGTATGAAAAACCTGAAGGATAAGACATTAAGAATAACTGATTTTGTCAATATAGTTACGGAAATCGCTGAAAGGACTAACTTGTTAGCGTTGAATGCAGCAATAGAAGCTGCAAGGTCCGGAGAACACGGAAGAGGGTTTTCGGTAGTA
>LOES01000159.1 GCA_001515955.1 Clostridia bacterium BRH_c25
TATTCGCTTCTCTTTACTATATATTTTATTTCACCTATCCCTGTACCGTCAATAGCCGGTATGACCTGTTGGTCGGTATAGGTCTCATCCTGGGATATTCTGTTCCCTGCCCCGTCATAGGTGTATACTGTTGTCTTGCCGGGGGCTTCCACCTTTTTAATTCTTCCTGCTTTGTCATAGGCGTATACTGTTGTTCCGTAGCTGTCGGTCTTGCTCGTCTGTCTCCCCGCCCTGTCATAGGTATAGCTGTAGCCGGATATCACGCTTCCGTTTGATTTCCTGTTGGTCAGCTTCAGCAGCCTGTTGTTCTTGTCATAATCATAAGCTTCTTCTGCTTCACCATCGTAGGAGATATTCTCTCTGTTGCCATTTTTGTCATAGTTATAGGTTATTGTCCTGCCGTCGAAGCTTACGGTCTCCATCCTGCTGGACTTGTCGTAGGTGTATTCTGTTGTATTTCCAAGCTTGTCTGTAACTATTTTTATGTTGCCTATTTCATCATAGTCATAGCTTACCTGTGATTCTCCGTCTTTTCCGATGCCGGTGAGCCAGTTGTTTTCATTGTAGCTGTAGGTGCTTGTCCCGGTACCGTCTGTCATGGTTTCCCTGTTGCCCATCACGTCATAGGTATAGGCTGCTGCATCTCCTGTGCCTTCAACCTTTTTCTCCGTCAGCAGTCCCCTGTTGTCGTAGCTGTAGCTTGTCTCATTGCCGTTTCTGTCCTTCATGCTTGCTGTATTAAGGGACAGGTCATATTTGTATCCGGTTACCTGACCTTCTGCATCGGTATAGGAGAGAAGCAGTCCGAAGCTTCCATAGGCATATTGCGTCAGCTTGCCTCTTCCGTCCGTCATGGTTAGCTTGTTTCCGGCCTTGTCATAGGTATACCTGGTTGCTATACCCTCTGCATCGGTTACTTTTACAAGCTTTCCTGCGCCGTCATACTCGTACAGGCTGCTGTTGCCCAGGGCATCGGTATGCTTTATGAGCTCTCCGTACTGGCTGTACTCATATTTTGCCGTCCCGCCTTCCGGGTCTGTTGCCTTTACTGCCCTTCCTGCAAGGTCATATCCGAACTCTGTTCCGTATCTGGCTTCATCGGTGCTGCCGGACAGATAGCCCTTGGCGTCTATGTCTTTTATTACATTGCCCTTCTCATCATAGACCTTCCTGTTTATTACGTCGTCATATGGATCAATTACTTCTACTACTCTATTGAGCCTGTCATAGCTGTAGCTTATGGTATCACCCTTGGGATTTGTCTCACCGGTCTTGTTCCCCACCAGATCATACCTGTACTCGTAGGTGTAACCCCTGGCATCTGTCATGGTTTCCAGCCTGTTCATACTGTCATAGGTAAAAGTGATTTCGTCGCCCTTTTCATTTATCTCCACAGTCTTGTTTCCGGTTTCATCATAGGAGTATTGTACCGAAACGTCACTGCCGTTATATTTTCTTTCAATTCTCTCAAGCCTGTTAAGGATATCATAGCTGTAGGTTACTGTGTATTCAGCTCTGCCTTCCGTGTCCGAACCGGAGCAGCCGTATGCCTTTGGACTGATTGCTTTTGTCCTGTTGCCCAGCAGGTCATATTCAAAGCCTGTTATAATACTGATCCTGTCATGGTATTCGCTGTCCCTCAAGCCGGACATATTGTCAATTCCTTGGGGCAGAATACTCTCTTCATTTACAAGCCGTATGGATCTGGTCATTCTGTTTTCATTGTCGTATTCATATCTTACCATATCATAGATGCCATTTTCTCTCAGGCTTTCTGTCCCGGTAAGATTGCCGTTTCTGTCATAGTGGTATTTGATATTGCTGCCGCTGCTGTGTATCATTTCCCGGAGCAGTCCGTTGGTATAGTATGTGTAGTTGGTTATCCTCTTTGACAGAGGCTCCTTTGTGCCTGTAACTACAAGGCTTAAGATATTTCCGGTCTCATCGTAGATGTATTTTTCAATGTAATAGTGGTAATTTCCGCCGCCTATTTCTTCTATGGGGACTCTCTTTTCAGCCAGCCGGTTGTTTCCGTCGTATTTGAGCTTTGTGATGCTTCCCATCTTATCCTTATAGGTTACCATATTGCCTGCCGGGTCATACTTGAACTCCTGGGCCGTATCATAGGCATCCCTGATAAGCCTTTGCTTGCCAAAAGCATTGTACTCAAATACAGTTGTGTTTTCATTCTGGTCTGTCTGCTTTGTCATCCGGCCAAGTTTATCATATTGGTATTGTACAATTCCGCCATCGGCAAAGGTTATCTTAGCCAGTGTCCTGTCGGAATTATATTCAAATACCGTTGCATTGTTCCTGGCATCGGTGGTTTTTACTACATTGTCCAGTATGTCATATTCTACA
Source organism: Clostridia bacterium BRH_c25 (assembly GCA_001515955.1). The sequence goes on from LOES01000159.1 coordinate 2,362, forward strand.
GCAGTTATATTGCCTTTTGCATTAATATTTCTTACCAGTCTGTTAAGTCCGTCATACTCATATACAGTGCCTGAGGATGAATCAATATCTCCGGTATATCTGAGGCCATCCACATCCTTTATTATGTTTCCGATGCCGTCATATTTGAGGTGTCTGAGCCCTTCTCCCTCCGGGTTGTATACTGCTGTCAGCCTGTTCATGTTATCATATTCATAGGACACACCCTTCATAGCCGCAGCAAGCTCTTCGGTATCCTCTGCCTGTCTGTACTCATTGGGGTTAATCTGCCTGGTCAGATTACCTGAAACATCATATATATACCGTGTTGTTGCCATGCCTCCCTGGGCGGCAGGTATGTGTCTTCTAACCAGCCAGTTAAGCCGGTCATACTCATAGGTAGTGGATATGTTCCGTGCATTTTTCTCTTCAATGAGATTCCCACGCAAATCATAGATGTATGCCGTCTTGTTTTCAAGAGCATCAGTCTTTTGCGTAAGCCGCTTGTCCATATCATAGATATAGCGGGCGGCATTTCCCATCACATCAGTCCGGGATTTCAGCGCCCCGTTGTTATAGTAACCGTAGCTTACAGCCGACTGTATGCTGCTTTTATATTCAGGATCAAACTTTGTCTTAGCCAGGTATGAGGAGTCGATTGCAGCGCTTTCGACCAAGGTAATATCTTCTGTAAGCCGGGATAACAGGTCATATTTGTAGCGCTTTATATCATATTTGCCCTCTGCTGTCTTTGCTTTGGTTACAGACAGATTACCCCTGGGGTCATATTCATTTATTGTTTCTCTGCCGTAAGGCCCTGTAACCTTTGTAAGCCTCGAAGCCTTGTCGTAGGCATAGGCAGTCCCGTCCCCTGCAGATTCATAGCTTTCAGAAAGACCTGCCGTTAAAGGCTCCTTATACCCGAAGGTCTCTCTGGATAATATATTTCCGGCTTCGTCAAAAGTATTTCTTATGACTCTGTACAAGATATACTGATCGTCTTCACTCACATATTCCTTGACAGCCGTGACATTCTGTGCAGGGTCATACTCAAAGTACTTCCTGTTGCCCATCCTGTCCACACTTTCGGTAACCTTCCCCAGGTTGTTGTATTCGAAGCTTTCCGAGGTTCCGTCAGGGTATTCCTGCTTATATGGGCTTCCAAATACATTCATGTATTTCTTTGATACATTCCCTGCCCTGTCGGTAAATATCAGCTCAAACTTCCCTGTAAGATCATAGCTGTAAGTCTCGGTAAATCCGTCGGGGTATGCTTTCTCTTTCAGCAGACCGTTCAGCAGGTATGTGTTCCGGGTTATGTTTCCGTAGGCATCTTCTTCTGTGAGGACATTTCCTGCACCATCATAAGTATACTTTTTGGTATGCTTGCTGTCTGCATTCTCTGAATTATACTTTGCTGTCTCAGCAGAAATATATCCCGTCACACGGTTCAGTACATCATATTCATAGGTCTCACCGGCTGAAGAAGCCGGATCACTGCTGTTAAAGCCTTCGCCGTCAACCTGCTTGATCACATTACCTCTTCCGTCATATTCGCGGTAGGATATCACAAAGCTTGTATCACCATCCTTAGCAGTGGATTTTACAGGCCTGTTCAACGCATCATATTCAGTCTCTATGCATGGAAGTGTATTGATGATATCCGGCTTGTTTATTTCTGCTGCAACAGAGTAATATCTCGGGTCTATTTCTTTTATCCTGTTCTTTTCTCCATCATAAACAAACCGGCTGGTATTGCCCGTTTCATCTGTCAATCTTATCATGTTGCCCATACCATCGTATTCCGAGGTCTTTGTACATACTATTCCCTGCTTGCTGAGGGCTTCGATTTTTATCAATCCCCTTTTGTCATATGTGTAAGATCTTGTTTTCCTGCTTCCATCCGCTTTATAGGGCTCTACTTTCCCGGTCATTCTGTTTCTATAGTCATAGGAGTAGTCTGTTACATAGTAACTGCCGTCATTGAAAGCTTCCTTTTCAAGCAGATTTCCCACCAGATCGTAGGTATACTTAGTCTTGTAATTGCCTCTCTCCATTCCGCCCTGGTCTTGTATGAAGCCTTCTTCCGCAACAACTCTCCCCTCATAGTCGTAGGCATAGCTCCCTCTGATATATCTTGCTTCTGCCTGGTCTATGTACTCGGTCTCCTGCAGCTTGTTGCCGTTCTTGTCATATTGGAAATTGGTATGGCTCCTCCTGCTGTCATCTATCCTCCTGTATTCATCCGATACCCTGTTCATGACGTCATAAGCATAGGATGCCTCTGAAGATGGTTTATCCACACCGCCGGCAACAGTACCTGTTTTTATATTTGTTACATTCCCTGCATTGTCATATATGTACTTTTTATATGTGTAACCGGTATCGCCCTTCTTGTACACCTTTTCTGTGAAAAGCCTGCCGAGAGCATCATAAATATATTCCGTTGCCTTATTCCCCGGCTCTTCTTTCCTTACCGGCTTGTCAATATTGTTGTATATGTATACCGTCTCGTTTTTCAGAGCATCAATATGCTTGACCAACCGGCCCAGATCGTCATAAGTGAATTCTGCCGTGTTATTCTTTGAATCTGATGCCGATATCTTTTTGCCCTCATAATCGTATGCACTTCTGCTTGTGTAGTAGGTTGCATTGTCCGGAGTAATGTCTACAGCCATAAGCCTGTTCATAATGTCGTAGTGCATTCTGCTCTTATAGCCTTCTTCATCGGTAACCGTAACCAGCCTTAATGTACCCGCCTCCGTACCTGCTTCATATTTCAACTGCATAAAGGCTTTTTCTACTTTATCCTTGTCCCAGTAGGATTTCCTGGTAAGGTAATTCTGGCTGTCGTACTCATACCTTATACTATTGCCATTGGCATCTACATCCTTTGTTTTATTGCCCTTTGAATCATATTCGGTCTTGCTTAAGACTATCCAGCTTTCTTCTTTAAATACTTTTGTTTCTACTTGATTTCCGAGTATATCGAAGTCGTATAGATATTTCGTGTCTTCAGGGTCGGTAAGCTCCTTCTGCCTATTGGCATTCCATGTCTCAATATATTTATATTGCCATGTACCTTGATCAGGATTTGTCGTCTTTACTATCCTATGGAACATATCATATTCATAGCTTGTCCTGTTGCCTTTACCGTCAAGCTCTGCCATCACATCCCCTGTCAGGAAATTGTACACATAGTGCTTTGATATCTCAACACCGTCCAGCAGATTATATTCCCTTGTAAGGTATGCACCCTTGTGGTCTGTTCCGTCCTTGTCAATTCCATATTCATAGTGAGTTGTGTATGTGTTGTCCTGGGAATTGATAGTTTTCATTATCATATTGCCGGCATTATCATACCGGTAATCAATGATCACAGGCTTTAAGGCACCGTCTTCCACGTGCAGTCTGTTCTCTTTAGTGATATTCCCATTATCATCAACTGTATAGGATATCTGGCTTTTGGTATCGCTGTCCCTGTTCCAGGTCTTCAGTGTGGGCACATGGAACCTGTTGATGTCATAGGAATAAACAACCATATATTCGCTGTCGGCAGCGGGGTAGCCCTCAGCATCCCTTGAAGCCAGGGGGCCTGTATAGTTCGTCAGATTCCCGAAGGCATCATATCTGAAATTCTCGATTTTTTTGACCGGCTCCCCTACTGTCTGATTATTTGTCACATTGTATATAAGCCGCTCAGTCTTCTTGGGAAGCCTCATTTCATCATGCTCTGTCGCAATGACTTCCTTATGGTCATTGCCGTACTCTTCCTGACTGACAAGCTCATATAAGCCGTTATAGGCATACTTCACCCTGGCGCCTCTCATATCCGTTTTTTCACTGTAAAAACGGTAGGTATCCTTCAAGTAATCATGGTCATAATCCTTATAACCCTCAAAGCCATAACCATCCGGTTCATTGGTGTAGGAATATACCATTTTATTTATTATATTTCCGGTATACCTTTCCATGAAGTTGGGTTTTGCCGCATCATAGCCGGCCTTTGCTATTTCCTGCTTTTCAAATACCTTTCGGTACTGCATGCTTCCCTTGTCGGATAATCCTTTTGTATAGGTGCTGTAAATATATTTTATCAGCTTGTTCTCTTTGGTGTGATTTATCTGTGTAATGTTTTCATACCTGTTAAAAACGGAATAGGTCTTGCCGTTGGAATATGTAAAACCGAGATCCGGCTGTTCATACCAGTAATGATACTTTACAAGGCCGTCTACATCATAAACTCTCTGCAGCCTTGTCCTTATCACCTGCTGTGTAGTATTGGACACAAGTACAGCGCTCTTGTCGTATTTGATTTTTTTACCGTCGGGAAGGTTGACCACTACCTGAAACTTGCCTTCCAAGTCTCCCGAATAGGTGGTATTGGGGTTCTGGGATTCCTTCCAGCTTTCCTCCTGACTGTAATTTGCAGCCTTGATGGGCTTTACCTTGAAGGTGTAGTCCTCATTGTAGCTGAAAGTGATTACTCTGCCTACGGTATCAGTGATTTTGGATATCAGCTTCTTTTCTCTGCTTGCATTGCTTACAGTATATTTTTGAGCTGCGTATTCAAATTTTATAGTATTACCATATCTGTCGACAATCCCAAGAACTCTGCCGTCTTCAGCAAAGTATGTCTTCTTTCCTGCTCTGTCTACCATCTTATACTTGGAGGTGCCGTCAGTTTGCCCATTGGAGAATTCATCATTCTCAACCACAACAACATCAACCACAGTCTGTCCTTCTATAAAATATACCTTCTTGCCGTTCAAGCCACCGGTGATTGCCTGTTTAAGTATTTTGGTGCTGCTGTCTACCGACGAATTGGTATCTATTATAGAACTTAGGTCCCTGAATTGGTTTACCTCTGTCAACCGGTAGGTATCTCCGCTTTCGGTATGCAGGTATTTATAGCTGCTGCCGTCTTCATTTTTCCTCAGCTCGATCATAGGGAAAGAGAACCTCATGCCTATGCCAAGGTTGTATCTGTCCTCAAAAAACGAGGAGGTGGCATCATCCGAATATATATAATCGACCCATGCTCCATTTACATATTTGACCTTCATTTCCTGTACGTTGGATATGCCGCTCTTGTATATTCTCTTTATTTCAAGATCCAGTCCGTTTTTCCCGGGAAGGAAAAAATCGGTCTGAGCCAGTGCCAGCTCTCCGCTGGCTGAGCTGATTGTCTCCTCAGATAAATTACTCCTGAGATATACCGGTGAAAACTCGGTATTGTACTGCTTTTTGGGCCCTACCAGGTTGTTCATATATTCTTCCATTGTATCTGCATGAACAAGCTGCAGCGGCATAAATGCTGCTATTATTGCAAGGACAAATACAAGCTTCTTTAATCTATTCAATCCATTACACCTCCCATCTTCCTATCGGTACTTTTCTTCAAGGCTTTCCGCAATTATATCCTCTTCATCATTTCCAGCCTTGATTTTTTCGATAACAGCTTTTCCGTCCTTATCAAGCTTCTGCGCCAGCACAAGTGCTTCCAGAACCTTACCCTCGTTTAAGCCTGTGCTTTTCATGTGGCTCTTTACCTGTGCACTTGTTATGGCAGCTCTGGGAAGTTCACCGGAAGTATTCACTATCCCGAAACCTTCATTTATAGCTTTCCAATTCATGCCCTGACCCCGCATGGCAATCAGTTCGTCAAATTCTGCTCCTGTCTGCACTGCGATCCTGTCTGCTATTATTACATCATCAGAGGTTATACCGGGTGTTTTAAATATTTTTTCAAGCTCCCCCCCCTGAAAGTTCCTTGGCACAAATTCCTCTTTACCTTTCTTATACTCTTTGAATATGTCTTTCCATGCTTTACCTGACTCCTTCTGCAGAATCAGTCCTTCAAGCTCATAAATATTCCCATAATTCTGATAAAGGTAATCATAGGCAGCAAGTACGTCCTGTACTTTATGTCCCTTGCTGTACATCTCTTCTACTTGTGCCTGAAAGCTGCCGGGCACCTCTAATGCTGCCAGCAGTGTTTTATAATTCTTGATGTTTCTGACTGAATTTGCCGCATCAAGGCCTGTGATATTGTCCTCCACTTCTTTTTTCAGGACAACGTTGCTAATGTCAAGCTCTTCTTTTGGTATTTCCACTTCTTGAACAGCAGTATCCGATGCCGTATTCTGTGCATTTGCTGCAGGTACTTCCGCCGCATATTTTCTGACTGTCTGATTTGCAACGGCAGAATAGGCCATTATTCCCCCTTGAAGTACTCCCGCTGCGAGAAGCACAAAAACAATTGCCTTTATAAATCTGTTTCTATTCATCTTCGCTACCTCCCATTCCGCCGGATACAGTTGTTTTTATGCTTTCTATCTCCTGCAGGATTGCTTCTGCCGGATTTTGCGGTTTTATATCCTGTGCAGCAGGTGCCTGCACGTCCGGCAGAGGACTTTCCATAACCGTATCGGACAATGAAGGGCCGTCAGCCTTTATTTCCGGCACTCCCATATCCCTTTTATTCATGTTCTGCAGCGTATCCAGCATTTTTTCTTCGATATCTGCTGATGTAATAAGCTCTTGTGCTGCCAGTTCTGCTGTCTTCTGCTGCTTCAGCCTCTGATACTCTTCCTTGTTGCTCAGGTACTGATTAAGATCTATTCCAAGCTGCAGTGAGCATAGATATTCATCCAGCACTGCCTGCATACTTCCCAGCTCCTGCTGCAGTTTAAGAATAAGATATACTGCTTCACTTAAATTGATTTTTCCGGTCAATGCAGTATAGGATGACATGTTGTCTTTGTTCTCGTCTATACTTGCTCCGGCTTCAGGCAGTGAAGGCATCGCTGCCTGTGTATTGGTGATTTCATCCAATTGGAACATTACTCTTTCCACTATGGTTCTTGCTTCTATGATCTGTTCCTCCTCATAGCCCTCTTCCTTAAGCTTATTGAGGGTATCTTCCTCCATGCCGTTATTTGCCAAGGTATCTTTTCTTTTTATGTCATCCCCTTCGGCCTTGTAGCCGGGATTGTTTTTTATAAGCTCAAGTATTTCGTTCCAGGTCCTGCCCTCTTTCCTGAGCTTTGTTATTTCCTCCGCCTTTACCCCTGTCACATTTGATATTTCCGAAACTGTGGTTTTATCTTCGTTGTTAAGCTCATATGCAGCATCTGTATCATTTTTTGCATAGCCTGTTAATGTAAATGCTATGGTTTCTGTTATCATTACCAGCGCTACTATTATTGCAAAGTATCTTGGCCATTTTTTACCTGGCTTCAACATTCCTTTCACCTCTTTCAGATTATTCCACTATATAATCCAAGCTTATCTGCCCATCCACCCTGGACCTTATGAGTATGGTGTTCAATACTCCCGTCCAGGCTTTTCCTGCGGCTATCGACTTGTCTGCTTCTATCTCTATCCTTCCTTC
>LOES01000160.1 GCA_001515955.1 Clostridia bacterium BRH_c25
CAAGTGTTTGGAAGGGCTTTAAGGTCAGAAAGCATTATAGGGATGCGGTATATGAGATACAAGTAAGAAATCCCGAAGGCATTTCCAAGGGTATAAAGCAGGTGATACTGGATGGCCAGGTTTTTAAAGGGGATATAATACCTTCCTTTGGAGACGGCAAGCTGCACTCCATTGAAATATTGATGGGGAAAAACTCATATGTATCGGAGGGGAACAGATGAAATACGGATATTTTGATGATTTGAACAAGGAATATGTAATAAATACACCCAAAACTCCATTTCCATGGATAAATTATCTGGGGCAGGAGGAGTTCTTTTCGCTGATTTCAAATACTGCCGGAGGTTACTGCTTCTTTAAGGATGCACGGCTCAGAAGGCTGACCAGATATAGGTACAACAGCATTCCCTGGGATAATGGAGGCAGATATTTTTACATCAATGAGGGTGGAAAGACATACTCTCTTACCTGGATGCCTGTCAAGCAGGAGGCTGATAGCTTTGAATGCAGACATGGCCTGGGCTATACAAGAATAAAATGCCTTCAGAACAGTCTTGAAAGTGAAGTGCTTTATATGGTGCCCCTTAAAGATAATGTGGAGCTGCATCATATTAGTCTGACAAATAGGGGAGAAGAGGAAAAAGAAATTACCCTGTTTTCCTTTATTGAGTTTTGCCTTTGGAACGCCTATGACGACATGACCAATTACCAGCGTACTCTGAATATTGGTGCAGTTGAGGTGGAGGGAAATACTATATTTCATAAGACTGATTACCGGGAGAGAAGGAATCACTATTCCTTCTACAGTGTAAACAGAGCTATTGAAGGATATGATACCGATAGGGACTCCTTCCTGGGCCGGTTTAACGGACTGCATGAGCCGGAAGCGGTATTGGAGGGCAAATCACGGAATTCAACGGCCCAAGGCTGGAACCCCATAGCATCACACGGCATTAAGCTGAGCTTGAAGCCCGGTGAGAAAACGACGCTCCTTTTTGCGCTGGGTTATGTTGAGAACGAAGAGTACGAAAAGTGGGAAGCAAAGGGTATAATTAATAAATCTGAAGCCTACGGCCTTATAGATAAATATAAGGATGACAAATCTGTTAATACAGCTTTTGAAGAATTAAAGGGTCATTGGGAGAAATTGCTTTCCAGGTATTGTCTTTACAGCAGCGAAGAGAAGTTGAACAGAATGGTGAATATCTGGAATCCTTACCAATGCATGATAACCTTTAATATGTCAAGAAGCGCTTCCTATTTTGAAACAGGAATCGGAAGGGGGATGGGCTTCAGGGATTCCAACCAGGATATTCTGGGCTTTGTGCATATGATCCCCGACAAAGCAAGAGCACGGATACTGGAGCTTGCTGCCACGCAGCTGGAGGACGGCGGAGCATACCACCAGTATCAGCCTCTTACAAAGAAGGGCAACAATGAGATCGGAGGGGAATTCAATGATGACTCCTTATGGCTGATACTTTCTGTAGTCGCTTATATCAAGGAAACAGGGGACTATTCCATACTTGATGAAAGTATTCCGTACAACTGTGACGGAGATAAGCTGGGCACACTGTTTGAACACTTGCAGAAGGCCTACCGCTATACCTTGAACAACCTTGGACCTCACGGGCTGCCTTTGATCGGCAGAGCAGACTGGAATGACTGTCTGAACCTCAACTGTTTTTCCACAAGCCCTGATGAATCCTTCCAGACCTGTGGCAACAGGAAGGGCAGGGTTGCCGAGTCGGTGTTTATTGCCGGATTGTTTGTTTATGCAGGGAAGGAATATGGTAGATTGTGCAAGCTGACAGGGTATGATAAGGAAGCCGGTGAGATAGCGGTTGAAGTGGAAAAGATGCACGACAACGTAATAAGACACGGCTATGACAAGGATTGGTTCCTCAGGGCTTATGATTATTTCGGCAATAAGATAGGAAGCATTGAGAATGAAGAGGGTCAGCTGTTCATTGAACCTCAGGGCTTCTGTATAATGGCAGGAATAGGTGTGGAAAACGGTATGGCCCTTAGGGCATTGGATTCAGTCAGTGAGAGGCTGAATACAGAATACGGCCTGGTGCTGCAGAACCCGGCCTACAGCGAATACAAGCTCAATCTGGGGGAGATATCCTCGTATCCCCCGGGCTTGAAGGAAAACGCAGGGATATTCTGCCACAACAACCCATGGATCATGATTGCTGAAACACAGCTGGGCAGAGGTGACAAGGCCTTTGAATATTACACAAAGATTGCTCCGGCTTATGTTGAGGAAATAAGTGATATTCATAAAATGGAGCCTTATGTCTATGCACAGATGATTGCCGGAAAGGATGCCCCAAAGCCAGGTGAAGCAAAAAATTCATGGCTTACGGGAACTGCTGCATGGAATTATGAAGCGGTAACGAAGTGGATTTTAGGCATAAGGCCTGACTTTGAAGGACTTGTCATTGACCCATGCATACCTGAGAAATGGGATGGGTTCTATGTTACCAGGGATTTCAGGAATGCCACATATGGAATAAGCGTCAATAATCCGAAGCATGTGAGCAAAGGGATAAAGAGCGTTAAAGTAGACGGAAAGCCGGTGAAAAGTAATTTAATACCGGTATTCAACGATAATTCGGCCCATGAAATAGAAATTATCATGGGATAGAAGTCAGTAGAAGAATGCGCAGCATTCTTCAGACTCGAGATACGAGATACGAGATGCGAGGAAAGCTCGGGTATTCCTTATAGGTCCAGGTACGTGTAACACGGAAGGACACGGCGAAAATAATATTGATATTATAGCTATATACAACCACATATGTCATCCTGAGCAACGCGAAGGATCTTTGACCCTTAAGCAATACCCAGACATCCCCGTATCTCGCATCTCGAATCTCGCATCTGCGCACGCTAGTGCGCATTCTTATTAATATCTTCTCTCCGGTACCCTGTTCGAGACAAGCAGTCCTTTTATTTGCTTGGCTTCCTCTTCGCTGCATTCAAAGGTAATGACTCCCATGTCATAGGTCGGATACAGAAGTATCTTGCTGCCGGAAATCAGGTAGTTCTCTATTCGCTCAAAGGGGTACCAACCTACTGCGTTGGTATAGCTGAAGGGGATGGAAAGCTCCAGCCTGATGTCCATTCCGTTAATAGCAAAGCCTCTATTGGTTACATGGATTTTCAGGGTCCTGCCATTTATGAGGAAAAGTGCTTCTATGATAAGTGCAAGAGCTGCCAGATAAGCAAATGACACCAAGTTCTCCCTGGCAACTGTCATTTTGCTTACCATGGGCATAAATACGGCGATGATAGGAAGAGTAAGCAGTATAAGCCTATCACGGATCTCAAAGGTTTTTGCCGGAAAGAGTTTGATAGTATTCAAGTCTTTCATCAGACTCCTTGTGTATAAGTACTTCATAAGTGCCTGGGTATACAATGCTGCAATATAGCCCATGATGTACAGCAGTGCTGTTAAGAAAGAGGCGATGGTGGAGTTCAATATCATTCCGGGTGAAATTATAAAATTAACAAGTATAAAAAATAAGAGGAAAGTAAAAAGTGATATTATAAAAATAATTGTTTTCATTGTATTGCTCATATATATTCCTCATTTCCATATTTGCTTTAGTATAACATTATCCATATACATTATAAATTATATCAAATCTTTATTAAATTGCAATTTGTTGTATAATATAGATAGATACGAGATACGAAACGTAGGGAACGGTGCCCTCGCCGTTCCGTGACTATAGAGGCGGAACGACGGGGCGCCGTTCCCTACGGATGATGAACCATCAATCATAACCAAATATTTGGAGGAACAATTTCATGTTATCTTTGGACGATAAGCTGAAAAATCTCCCGGAGAAACCCGGGGTATATATAATGCGGGATGAATATAATGAGATAATTTATGTGGGCAAGGCGATAAACCTGAAGAACAGGGTAAGGCAGTACTTCCAGTCCTCCAAGAACCAGCATCCCAAGGTTGCTGCAATGGTTGAGAGAATAGAGGATCTGGAGTATATCATAACTGACTCTGAGCTTGAAGCTCTTATACTGGAATGCAATCTCATCAAGAAACACCGGCCCAGATATAATGTAATGCTGAAGGATGACAAGCAGTACCCATATATAAAGATTACTATAAATGAGGATTATCCCAGGCTGCTTATTGTGAGGGATATAAAAAAAGACGGTGCTGAATATTTCGGCCCTTATACTGATGTGACTGCTGTAAACAGAACAATTGACCTGTTAAAAGGCCTGTTCCCTATAAGATACTGTAATAAGAATATAAACAGGATAATGGGCAAGGAAAGACCTTGTCTCAATTACCACATAAAAAAATGCATTGCTCCATGCCAGGGGAATATCAGCAAAGAACAATACAGGGAGCTGATCGATTCAATTATAATGATGCTGGAAGGCAAGCAGGAAGAAGTTTTGAAGCGGCTGGAAAACAAAATGCACCAGGCGGCTGATAGCCTGGATTTTGAGAAGGCTGCTGAAATGAGAGATAACATAAATTCCTTGATAAAGATAGCGGAAAAGCAGAAAATCATATCTTCGGCACTGGTTGACCAGGATATAATAGCTTTAGCGTTGGACCAGGCTGAATCCTGTATACAGATTTTTTTTGTAAGAGGCGGAAAGCTTATCGGAAGAGAACATTTTCTCATTGAAGATACCAAGCTGAGTGACTCAAAGGAGATACTAAGCAGCTTCATAAAGCAGTTCTATGAGTCGGGAACGCTTATACCCCGGGAGATATTGCTTCAGGAAGAGATTGATGAGATAAACATAATAGAGAGATGGCTTAGTGATAAAAGGGGAGGCCGTGTCAAGCTGCTTATTCCCCAAAGGGGAGAAAAGCAGAAACTTATTGAAATGGTAAGTAAGAACGCGGAGGATACCCTAAGGCTCCTTGTTGAGAAGCAAAAAAGCGATGAAGAAAGGACACTGGGGGCATGCAGAGAGCTGAAGGATATATTGGAGCTTCCTGATATCCCTGTACGAATAGAAGCCTTTGATATTTCACATCTTCAGGGAGTTTTAAACGTTGGTTCCATGATAGTTTTTGAGAAGGGAAAATCCAACAGCAGGCACTATAGGAGATTCAGGATAAAATCCGTGGAAGGTGCAAATGATTATGAAAGCATGAGGGAGATTATTGAAAGAAGATTTGTCCACGGTATAAAGGAAAAAGAAGAGCTTGAATCAGAGGAGAAGGACCTGGGGTCAGGTAAATTCTCAGTGTTCCCGAGCCTTATAATGCTTGACGGGGGCATAGGACAGATCAATGCAGTGCTGCCTGTTCTCAAGGATTTGAAGATAAGCATACCGGTGTGCGGAATGGTTAAGGACGACAAGCACAGGACCAGAGGGCTTGTATACAATGGAAACGAAATTGAAATACCAATTAATTCCAAAGCCTTCAGACTTATAACCAATATTCAGGATGAGGCTCACAGATTTGCTATCAACTATCACAAGAGCTTAAGAAGTAAGGCAACTGTAAAATCAGCGCTGGACGATATACCTGGAATAGGGCCTGTCAGGAGAAAGGCACTGATTACGCACTTTGGCAGTCTGAAGAATATAAAAAAAGCAACCTTGGAGGAACTGTGCGAAGTGGAGGGCATGAATAAGAAAACAGCAGATATAGTATTTAATTTTTTAAAATCATAAGACTTTTTTATAAATGTTCCGTATAATATTATGAAAACTAAAAACAAAACTAGTCCCATCCAGGCAAAGTATTGCCTGTCCATTCAATGAAGCTACGCTTCATTGAATGGACAGATTAAGGAAAGTTTTAATTAATTAAAACAAGGAGGTAATAATATGTATAAGAAATTATATAAGTCCAGAACAGTAAAAACAATTGCAGGTGTTTGCGGTGGCCTTGAGGATTATTTTAATATTGATGTTACGATAATAAGGCTTATATGGGTTGCTCTCACAATAGCTACAGGAATATTTCCCGGTGTTTTCGCCTATGTGGCTGCAGCACTTATAATTCCTGATGAGCCTGTAGGCTACAGCAAGGATTATAGCTCAAATGAGAGCCCTGAATACAAGATAGATAAAGACGAACAAAAATAAGAGGGTGCTTTGTTGAAATTTTTAGTTGATACTCATTGTCACACGATATCAAGCGGCCATGCATACAGCACAATTTCAGAAATTGCTGAAATAGCCGGAGAAAAGGGTCTTAAGCTTATAGCAATGACCGATCACGGACCTGCCATGCCGGGTGGTCCTCATATATTTCATATAGGAAACCAAAGAATAATACCTGATTATATCAAGGGTGTAAGGGTGCTTAAGGGAGTTGAGGCCAATATAATGGATTGCGATGGCGGGCTTGATTTACCCGATAATTACCTGAAAAAGCTTGAAATAGTAATTGCTTCATTCCATGACGTTTGTATATCTCCCGGAAGTGTGGAAGAGAATACAAGAGCATTGGTATCGGCAATGAGGAATCCATATGTGGATATTATTGCCCATCCGGGGAATCCATATTATCCCATAGACGTAGACAGGCTTATTCAGTGTGCCTATGATACGGGAAAGCTGATAGAAATAAACAACAGTTCTTTTATAGGAAGCCGCAGGGGAAGCGCAGAAAACTGCAGAAATATAGCTGCCAAGGCAAAGGAAAAGGGTGTGGTGTTAACTGCAGGCAGTGATTGCCACATCTGCTACGATGTAGGGAAGTTCAATAAGGTGGAAGAGATATTCAGGAAGATTGCAATGCCGGAGGAGCTGATCATAAACACCGATCCCCAAAAGCTTATAGATTATCTGAATAAAAGAGGCAGGAAGGTTAATTTATAGGTTTCGGGGTTACGAGGTTTCGAGGTTCCGGGGTAGGGACGGCCATTGGCCGTCCAAAATGGCTTCGAAGCTTTTCATAAATCGCGCAACCAGACCCGGAAGGAATACCAAAGCATTGCACGTGGCAAAAAATGCACATTACCTACAATAGAACAATCTTGATTCATGAGTAGTATATCTACCGAATATACATAGAGTAAAAGCCGGTTTGGAGGGATACAAATGACCCTTAAAAGAGCCTTTACTCTTTTTTTATGCGCTATTTTGGTTGTTTATATATTTTTAGGGCCATCTTTACTGGAGCAAATGAAGGATGACTATAAGAAAAGTCTGGAGCCTGAACATAAGAAGACAGAGTGGACCGGGATAATAACTCTATGGGATTATCCAAGACTTGACATCAGAAATGGAACACGTTTCAGCTGGATAAAGGGCAAAATCAGACAATTTGAGAAGCAGAACCCAGGAGTGTATATAGAATTCCGGGAGCTTGATTGGCAGGAAGGTCCAACCTTCCTGAAGGCAGCGGCAAAGACAGGGGCGAACCCGGATATTGCGGCTGTAGGCAGTGATTACTTTTTCATGTCCGGAGGGTATCTGGAGGAGCTGGACAACTATATAGGCTTTGAAGACAGGGCAGACTTTATAGGAAGCATACTTGACACTGCGACATACAAAGGAAAGCTATACGGAATACCATGGATGACAACTGGCTATACAATGCTTCTGAATACTGATAAACTCAGCGAAAGGAGTGTCAGTCTTCCTGAAAATGTGGAATGGACCTATGAGCAGTTTGTAGAAGCTTTAAAGCAGCTTACTTACGACACCAACGGCAAGGGCGGACCGGATGTGTTCGGGTTCAACTCCTTTATTGAGCCTGGTTATTATAATACCTTCGGATTGATAATGAGCGACGGTGCGCAAATAGTGGATGAAGTAACCGGGAAATATATATTCAATACACCTGAGGCGTTATCAGGACTTACTAAGCTGTATGACCTGAAATATAAGCACAAGGTTACTCACCCGGATTTTGGAGTTATGACTGAAAGTCAGGCTTGGTCTACATTTTTGAAAGGAGAAACCGCAGTATACATAGGAGGGTCATGGACGGTACCGTTTCTACGAAATTCACAGGGCAGCAGTGGGATAAACTTTACTGTAGCCAGGTTTCCCACCGGCAAATCGGATGTGCCTTTGTCCATGAGCTCAACAACTTGTTCCTATGCTGTTTTTAAGCAGAAGGATGAGGCTAAAAGGAAGGTATGTGCAGACTTCATTAAGTTCATAACCACTGCAGAGACACAGGAGGAGCTGATGAATTTCGGGTATTTTCCTGTCAGAAAATCAGGGAAACATCTGTACGAAAATGACAAAGAGATGTATACTATACAGCAGAGCTTATATTTCGCAGAACATCTGCCCAAGGTGGATAACTGGAGCGAAATCGACTTGATATTGCAGACGAAGATAAAGGAAGCACTTCAGGGAAATATAAGTCCCGAGCAAGCTTTGAAGGATGCGGAACGACTGATACAGGGATTGAGCAGTAGACGATAGGTTTCGAGGTTTCGGGGGGACGGGTAACAGGTCTTGCACGGATGTTTTACGGAACCACACGGTGGTATTTCTTAATATTGAATAAAACATATTATTATGGACACATTTCAATTAATAGATTTTTTTTACAAACGGAGGAGAATCGTATGACTGAGGTTAAGAGTGCAAGAAAAGAAAAACAGCCTGTAATAGAGTATAATGGCAGGAAATATATAAGAATACCGGTGAAGACTCATGTAATAACAAAGGATGACAGCATTGTTGATGTTGTGAAGAAATATGCCCAGGAAACAGTGAAGGATAATGACATAGTATTCATTAGTGAAAAGGCTGTTGCAATAACACAGGGAAGAGCATACCCCATGTCCGAAATCAAGCCAAGGCCTCTGGCAAAGCTGCTTTCCAGGTACGTAACCAAAACCCCCTCCGGTATAGGTCTTGGAATACCGGAGACCATGGAAATGGCATTGAGGGAGTGCGGTGTATTGCGGATACTTTTTGCTGCGGTGATGAGCTTCTTAGGTAAGCTGATCGGACGCAAAGGGGATTTTTACAGGATAGCCGGCTATAAAGCTGCTTCCATAGATGGGCCTACTCCTAATACATTGCCGCCATATAACAAATACGTTGTGCTTGGACCAGCAAATCCTGATGAAGTGGCAAAGAAAATCAGCGACAGTATAAAAGCAGAGGTTGCAATAGTCGATATAAACGATTTGGGAGGTAACATTCTGGGAACCTCAAAACAAACACTTGACAGAAAAGCACTTGCAGGCATACTTAGGGACAATCCTTTAGGTCAGGGGAGTGAGCAGACACCCATGGGAATCATAAGAGATGCGGAAGAATAGAAAAATCTGAAAGGGGACAGGGTCGTAATGCAGGATTGCTGTAGAAGCTATACCTCATTAAAACTTGATATAGATTATATGACATATAATGAGTCAATGAAGAATCATACTTCCTTTAAGCTTGGAGGGCCTGCAGACATATTTATTGAGCCTGAGAACAGGTTGGAACTGGCCAATGCAATCAGAGTCCTGGGAGAAAATACAGTACCATATTATATTATGGGAAATGGCAGCAATTTACTGGTATCTGACAAAGGACTCAGAGGTGCGGTAATTAAAATTGGTGAGAAATTCGGAAACATCACTATAGATGAAAACAAGATAATAACAGAAAGCGGTGTGTTACTCTCTACATTGTCCAGGATGGCAGCCAAGAGAAGTCTTGCAGGGATGGAGTTTGCCAGCGGTATCCCCGGATCCCTTGGAGGAGCAGTTGCAATGAATGCGGGTGCATATGGCGGAGAAATGAAGGATATTGTTGAATGGGTTGAAGTGCTTGATCAGGACCTTGAGCTTGTGAGGCTGCAAAGCTCTGAAATGGAGTTCGGGTACAGAAAAAGCGTAGTAGAACCCAGAAAATATATAGTTATCAGGTGCTGTTTGAGATTGGAAAAGGGAAATCCCGACGATATCGGCAGAATAATGGCAGATCTGGCTGAGAAGAGGAAAACCAAGCAGCCGCTGCACCTGCCAAGTGCAGGGAGCACCTTCAAGAGGCCGGAGGGTTGTTTTGCCGGAAAACTCATAGAGGATGCGGGGTTGAGAGGCTTTTCCATAGGAGGAGCCCAGGTATCGCCATTACACTGTGGTTTCGTTGTGAATAATGGTAAAGCCACAGCACAGGATGTCTATGATCTGATAAAGCATGTTCAGAAGATAGTATTTGAAAAGTTCGATGTAAGGCTTGAGCCGGAGGTTAGAATATTAGGAGAGTTCTAAATTGGGAGGCGTATGACTTTAGTGGTCATACGCCTTTAGTATGCAAAGCAATCAGAAGTATTTTTAAATTATCATTTTTTACAGAAGGGGGAGTCTTAAAAATAGAAAAAAGTTAAAATTTTTTTGGGCGAAAAATGGCTCCTGATCTGTCAAGCCTTGATAGATAGGTTGCATTAAAGAAGTTTCAAGGAAGAATTAGGCAACCTATGAAATCAAGGTATATGCTTTTGCAATATTTGAATTTCGATGTAAGATGTTTATTGCAAAACATATAGATCAGGAGTTTCATTTTTTTGATCATAATTTATGGTGAAATTTTTGTGAAAAGCTCTTTATATAATAATGCTGAAGGAAAAATGTCGTTTTTTGTCCTGATTGTAGGACAGGAGGTGGTTACTTGAAGGTATATATATTGGACTTAAAAAACAAAAACAGGGAGAAAATGCTGCAATGGCTGTATGAAGATAAGAGAGTGGAGATTATAGAAAGCTTTGAGGATTATTTAAGTCTCATAGAGATGGTTGCAAATTCTCCACCGGATTTATGTGTTGTCCGATTAGGGATGGATGGAATACCGGGACTGAAGGTTGCCGACATGGTGAAGCAGATCAGTCCGGCTACCAGAACGGTGTTTATCTCCGACAGCAGGGATTATGCGGTGGATGCCTATGAAGTAGGCGCTTATGGGTATCTGCTGGGTCCTGTCAGCAGGGATAAATTTAACAAATTTTTTTCAAAGGGGGATAAAAAATGAGAAGCAAAAATATGAAAAAAGCACTTGCAATTCTATTGGTGCTTACAATGTGCCTGCAGCAGCTGCCCCTAAGTGCATTTGCAGCAGATGATACGGTTCCGGTATTAGAAGTGACTGTTGCGCCGGGTACGGCAGACGGCTCTACTACAGTAACGGTAACAGACGCTGTATACGAGAAATTTGTAGTCAACATCACAGATTTTTCCGTAGAGATACCAAATATAGGAGATCCAGCGCCTGCCGGCGGTAATGTCATTGATCCTTACATATCAGGAGACGATATCACAATAGGTATTTTTTCTGCCGGCAGGTACCTGCAGGTGTATAATGTGGATGCTGATGGCAAGGTGGTCGGATTCTACCAGCAGCAGCTGGCGATAGGTGATATAAAGGAAGGCAAGGCTGTAGACCATGCCATTACTGTTAACGGCAGCAGCTTTCAGGTTGATGGGGGCGGAAGCTATACAACTCTTGCGGGAGCTCTGGAACAGTGTAATCTTGCAGGGGACGATGGCGAATTGGTCGTCAAGCTGGGGGATGCGGATACCCCCCTGGCGCTTAATGAAGTCTTCCGCAACACTCCAGCCAATAATCAGTTAATAACCGCTACTTACACCGGCAATATCCAGATACAGAACATTGGAACGGCATACGCTGCTGGCTTGGTCATACCCAATGACGTTACCGCTACCTTCCGGAATTTGACCTTAACCCAATCCGGGACAGCGGGTACAGAATTCTATGGTGTGTACTTGGTCGGCAATGGTTCCCTGAACATCCGGGAGGGAACAAGTATCACTGTAAGCAGTGCCAGTGCCAGATGTGTTCACATAGCGCATTTAGGAGCCGGTACGGTAAATATGACGGCGGGCAGCCTGGCTGCCATTGGCAGCGAAGTGTATGGTGCCATAGATAATTATGAAAATGGTACCGTCAATATAAGCGGCGGTGTTGTCAGCTCCGAGAGTGTGAACGGATCTGCCGTCTACAATCGCAATATATTAAACATATCAGGTACTGCAAGGATTACAGGTAACATATACGGCATATATAATTTGGGAAATAATGCAAATGCAAATATAAGCGACGGAACGGTTGAAGCCACATCAGTAAGCGGCAGGGCAATTTATACCGAGGGTACAGGCTCAATAACCATGAGCGGAGGTGCGGTAAGAGCAACCAATAATAATAACAGCAATTACGATAACTATGGTATTTATAATAACGGCAGTACTGTCAATATTAGCGGCGGTACGGTTTCAACCGCCGGAATCAGGCAATTTGGCAACACTGCTGCAATATTGAATATCGGTACAGCTTCTACTTCCATATCCGGTGCGGCAAACATTACCGGCACGCGGTACGGCATATACAGCAGCGGTACTAAAACCTCAGATAACGGTGCGGTTTATATCACCGGCGGTACGGTCACAACTACCGGTATCGGAGATTATTATGGAACTTCCGTAATAAACGCAGGCACAGGCCTGATAACTATTGCCGGGGGGACTATTTCCAATGCCATTTCATCAGCAGCAGCAATAACAGTCAACAACAGCAGTTCAGGTACCATCAATATCAGCGGCGGAACAGTTTCAAAAACCGGTACAGCAGGAGCGGCAGTAAGCAACAGCAGTTCAGGCATAATAAATATCAGCAGCGGAACGGTTTCTAACGCCGGCACGATAGCATCTGCGACAGCAGTAAGCAACACCAGCTCAGGCACCATCAATATCAGCGGTGGAACAGTACAGACAACCAATCCGTCGGCATACTATGCCGTATCGAATACGAATGGCGGAACGGTGAATATCAGCGGAGGAACTGTTTCATGCGCAGGTACGGGAGCATATGCGGCAGCAGTCAACCTTAATAACGGGCTAAGCGTACCCACGGTCAGCGCAGTCGATATTTCGGGGGCAGCAAGGATAATTTCAGCTTCAAACAATACGGTA
>LOES01000161.1 GCA_001515955.1 Clostridia bacterium BRH_c25
CGTTCATAATTACTGTAGATTCTTTGGCTGCAATTGAGATATGTTGCAACCTGTGTCTGCGTCAAATCCTTGTCTTCTCTTAAATTTCTTATTCTTTCATACATATAAAATCACCTCAATATAATTATAATTTAGCGAATAATTCGCTATTGATATTTAGCGGAAATATCGCTAAAATTATATTAAGACAATAAATTGAAAGATAGAAAGAAGGCGGAATATGAAATCTATTTTGGAAGAACTGTATATAAGTAATATGTACCCTGATAAATTGATTATATCAAAGGACCCTGAATACTGTTTATTGAGTCAAAAAATTTCTGACATCCTGGAAATGTGGGAAAAGAAGTTTTCAGAAAATGATTATGATCAGCTTGAGACACTGTTGGATCTGCGTTCTCAAATGGGTTCGATGGAAGCCTCTGAATCCTTTATAAATGGATTCAGGCTGGGTGCGTTGATCATAATTGAAGTGGTGACGGGAAAAGATGAATTTGCACGTTGAAGAGATTAGAATATGCAAATAAAATGCTGATAATGTATAAAAGCTAAGGAATAATTCCGGTAAATTATTCCTTAGCTTTATTATATTTATGCCTTGAATAATCTTTGAATTTTATGATCCCTCCCTCGGCTTCCGGCGGAATATCATTATATTCATAGCCGGCATGGAGCTGGGCAGTTCTCTCTGTACCTTTATTGTCATCTGCTTAGTCGTCATTTATTGATGTCGACTTTTTAAACAATTAAAAATATAATGATAACAAGTTCAGAGCAACAATTAAAATAAATCAGGAAGGAGGTTGTGTTATGCATAAAAGCGATTATATTGTTAAATATCTTGCCAATTCAACTTCTGACTATGTGACCTCTGCTCAACTGGGCGATTTTTTAAGCAGCAGTACCCGTACGGTTTTGCGGTATATTCGTGAAATTCAGGCTGAAAGTAATGAACATGGATTTGAAATTATTTCAAACAAGGGTCAGGGATATCGTTTGATTATAAGGGACAAAGCTGCATTTCAAAATTATTTGTCCAATAGCTTGGCTGAGCATGAAAAAAGCGATTTGAACAAGCTGGAATGCCAGATTGCAAGGCAGCTTTTATTAACGGATTACATTAAATTGGATGATTTGGCTCAACAGTTCAATTATAGCCGTTCCAGCATATCACGAATAACCTCCGCAGTAGCATCTATTTTTGAGGGATATAATTTGGAATTGGAGAGTAAGGCGCATCAAGGCTTTTCAGTTCAAGGAAGTGAAATTAATATCCGTCACTGTATTAATAATTTGATTTTTAATAGCTTCACTATGTACCAAACAGCACGGATGCTGCAAGTTGATGATTTAGATTGGAATTCATTCAAGAAAGCGGCAACCGATATAGTAAAATCAAGAGGACTTAATTTTAAACAAGAATTACTAATACAGTTTATGAAGTATTGTTATATAGCGGTAAATCGCATCCGTAATAAGCGTTATGTTAACTTTGAACAAATTAAAGATTTAGAATTTGATATTGTTTCAGATGAAAGCTTGACTCTTATGTTAGAGCTTATTCAATTAATTTGTCCGGAGTTTGAAAAAACAACAGAAAGCCAATGGGAATTATATTACCTTGCCCTTGCCTGGGAACAAAGTATTTATCCTGTAGAAAAACTGCATGATCCTAATCCTGAAAGAATTAAGTTTTTCTTGGATATTGTTGAAAAAGCAGTCGAAAATATCAAAAACTATTACGGAATAGACTTTACAAAGGATCACCAATTTTTGAAAGATTTAGCCGAACATATTTCCATATGTTACTGGAAATACCTGTTGAATGTAGAAAGTGAAAATCTTTATCTTGATGAAGTACGTTCTAAATACCCAACAGCCTATTACTACTCTGTAGAGATAGCAGCTTGTATTAATGAAAGCACCAAGACAAAAATTCCGGATGATGAACTGTCCCTGATAACTTTGCACTTTGCCGCAAAAATTGAACGCGAAAATCGTAAACAAATCAAAACAATAATTCTATGCAGTACTGAGTTTGGAATTACAGAACTTTTAAAAAGCCGTTTAAACAAGCAATATGGGGATATTGATGTTATTGGAATCTGTACCTGTGACAATAAAGTGCAATTATGCCATGATAACGCTGATTTCTATATTTCAGCAGATCAAATAGAGCAAAGTGAACTTAACGGCAAACCAATATTGCAGCTCTCTCCATTTTTAGATGAAGAGGATTGCCATTTACTGGATGAATTTATTGCAAGACTTAACACCACCGTTCCATTGCAAAGTATTTGCGAACCAAACCACTTCTACATTTTAAACAAGCCGGCTAAAAAAGCGCATTTGCTGAATTATTTATGTGATTACCTATTGCAGGAAGGCCGGATTACAGAAAAAGAAAAGGCTGATATCTTTGCCCGTGAAGCTTTAGTTCCAACGGCAATAGCTCCACATGTGGCAATGCCGCATTGTATCATACAAGGATCAAGCTTTCTCGTTTTTGCAGTGCTGCCTAAATCTATAATATGGGATCAAACCAGAATAAATCTTATTATACTGGGTTGTTTCCATGAAGGTGATAATCAGATTAAGAATTTACTGAAGCAGCTGTACACGGTGATTTCAAATAAACAGCAAGTTGACAAAATCATAGGCTGCAAATCTTATGATGAATTTATAAAAGTAATGAATGATTTTGTGGGAGAAGAATTATGCTGAAAAATATTTTGACCCAGGATTTAGTTGAACTGGATGCAACCGGTTTTGAAACTCCGGAGGATATTATTCGTTATAGCGGCTTATTGCTCCAAAAAGCAGGCAAGGTAGAGCCTCCATATGTTGAAAAAATGGTTGATGCTTTTCAGAGCCTTGGCCCTTATATAGTAGTGGCACCGGGAATTGCAATGCCACATGCACGTCCTGGCAGCGATGTAAACGTTCCATCTGTGAGCTTTATCAGGCTTAAAGAACCAATGCCTTTTGGACATCCGGAAAATGACCCGGTTTATTTAGTATTTGCCCTGGCTGGGAAAGGACATGACGATCATTTGGATATTTTGAAAACCTTAAGCGGTCTTTTAAGCGATGAAGAAAATATAAAAGTGCTTTCCTCAGCAAAAAATTATCAGGAATTGTTAAAAATTTTATAGAAGGAGGTGATGGTGTTTGCATGTTATAACAGTATGCGGAATGGGCTTTGGTACTAGTCTCATGCTGCTCATGAACATCCAGGAAATTGGCAGAAAGTATGGCTTTGAAATTACCGGTGAAGCAGTGGATTTAGGTTCATACAAAGGAAAACCATGTGATTTTATTGCCGCTTCATCTGAAATAGTGCGGCAGATTATTTCTGATAAGCCTGTGGTCGCTATCGACAACCTTTTAAATAAAAAGGAGGTTGAAAATAAAATTTCACCTTATTTAAAAAAGTAAAATTAGAAGCGGAGGAATTGAAATGGTAAATTTTTTGGTTGAATTCCTTAGTAATCCAACTATTGTCATTGGCTTGGTAGCTTTGTTAGGTTTGGTACTGATGAAAAACAAACTTACGACGGTCATCACCGGAACGCTAAAGACCATATTCGGCTTCATGATTTTAAGTGCAGGTGCAAGTGTTATTGTCGGAGCATTGATTCCCTTTAGCGCTATGTTTCAATCTGCTTTTGGCCTGACTGGTATTGTTCCGGAGGATAATGCACTTGTTGCAGGTGTCCAGACTGTTCTTGGTTTTGAAACTCCTATGATAATGCTGTTCTCATTCGTAATCAATATAATTCTGGCCCGGGTAACCCCTTTTAAGTACATATTTCTTACCGGTCACATGATGTTCAGCTTTGCAGGTACAATGGCAATTGTCCTGGATCAGCTTGGCATTAACGGTTGGACCGCAATAATCATAGGCTCAATTGTTCAGGGTGTCAGTATGGTTGTTTTTCCTGCCATCAGTCAGCGTTATACAAAAAGGATACTGGGATCTGATGATGTTGCCTTTGGCTTTTGGGGTTCCTCTTTAATAGTTCTTTCCGGCTTTATTGCGAAAAAATGCAGAAAGAAAAATAGTGATGAAAATGATACATGGGAAAAGGTTAAGGTTCCTGAAAAGCTTGGTTTCTTAAAGGACATGTCCATTTTAATGGGTATTGTTATGGTAATAGTTTATGTTGTAACAGCAATTGCCGCTGGTAAAGATGTCGTTACCGGGCTTTCCGGAGGGAAAAACTGGATTGCGTTTGTAATACTTCAAGCCCTCACTTTTGTAGCAGGTATACTTATTCTGCTGCAGGGTGTCCGAATGTTCCTCGGTGAAATAATTCCCGCCTTTAAGGGTATCAGCGAAAAGCTGGTTCCTGGAGCGAGACCGGCTCTGGATGTTCCAATTTTCTATGCTTACGGGCCTACTGCCACAACTATTGGTTTTCTGTGTGCCGTAGTTGGCGGACTGGTTGCTACATTTCTGTCACCTCTTACGGGGGTTGTTGTTCTGCCCGGGGTTATAGGCCTATTCTTCATGGGCGGTGCTGCCGGTGTGTTTGGTGATAAACTGGGAGGCAAGCGTGGCGCTGTTATTGCCGGTTCATTTCTGGGTTTTGCTTTTACAATGATTCCGGCTCTTTGTTATCCATTGATTGATGTAACACGTTATGGCATATCCGGTCTGTGGTTTGCTTCAACCGATGCAATCATTGTAGGTGTTATCATGAAGCTGGCAGGCATGATCTTTGGTTTGGGAGCATAGTTTGCTTAATATTTTAGATTAAGAAAAGAGTTGACCTGTATTATGAAATTTGCAAGAACTGTTTTAGGGGATATAAAGGCTGAGGATATGGGGTTTACCTATCCTCATGAACACTTGTATTCGGTTCCTCCACCGCAGCAGAAAGACCGTGATTTGGAACTCAGCAATTATTCGGCAAGTGTTGGGGAACTGCTGAACTTTAAGTCGGTAGGCGGCTGTACTCTGGTGGAAGCCTCCACTTTGGATTATGGGCGCAATTTGAACATTTTAAAGAAAATGAGCGAGGAAAGCGGAGTTCATGTAATTGGAACCACTGGTTTCAACAAACATATCTACTATCCTTCCTGGGTGGAAGAAAAGTCAATTGACGAGCTTGCGGAGTTGTTATCTTACGATATTACCACGGGTGGTGACGGAGGAGACGTTAAAGCCGGTTTTATAAAGATTGGTACCTACTATAACTTAATCCATCCTTTGGAGAAGAAGACAATGGTTGCGGCCGCCATAGCACAGGAAAAATGTGGTGCTCCAATATGGGGACATACAGAAGCAGGAACCATGGGAATGGAAATACTTGACATACTTGAAGAGAATGAGGTGGATTTGAGCACGGTTGCTCTTGGTCATTTAGACCGCAATGCTGATGAATATTATCTGTTGAAGCTTGCTGACCGAGGCATATATGTGCAGTTTGACGGTCCCGGAAAAGTAAAGTATTATCCGGACAGCGTACGTGTTGCACTAATAAAATCACTAATCGCTCATGGACATATTGATCAATTGCTGATAAGTGGTGATATGGGCCGTGCTTCCTATTTGGAGGCTTATGGAGGCGGTCCCGGCTTCCGCTTTATCAAGACAAAATTTATTGCCCGTCTTCTGGATGAAGGCATAAGTGAGGCGGATATACATAAAATTTTCTACACCAATCCTCAGAGCTGGCTGGCTGTATTTTAAGAAATCATTTTTTATGGAAATGAGGGTGTAACGCTATGATTCCAAATGAAAAACTGATTGCAATAATTCGCAATGTGAGTCCTGATTATATCATGGATATTGCTTCTGTTATTAAAACTGCCGGCATTGGAGCTGTAGAGGTTTCCTTAAGCGAACCGGAGAGAGGGTTTGCATGCATTGAGAGACTCAAAAAACAGTATTGCGATGATGATTTTGCAATCGGAGCCGGAACTGTCTCTAAAAAAAGTGAGATTGACAAGCTTTCAGCTTTGGGTGTTACCTATATACTGACGCCGGGGTATGATGAGGAGATTGTATCCTATGCTTTGAGAAAAAAGATAGATATACTTCCCGGCGTGCTGACTCCGTCCGATGTACAAAAAGCTGTCAATCAAGGTATAATACTTCTAAAGCTTTTTCCGGCTAACGCCTTTGATATGGGATATATAAAGAGCTTGAAAGGACCTTTCCCGCAAACTGATTATATTGCAGTCGGAGGTGTCAACAAAAACAATGCTGCGGAATTCTTAAAGGCCGGGTTTAAAGGTATAGCCGCAGGTTCCAATTTGGTTCCGCAAGATGCTTCAATTAAGGATTTGACAACTGTTAAGCAAGCTGCTGAAGCCTTTGTGGAAGCGGTTAGGGGTGAAAAACTGCAATGTATTTGATTCAAAATATGACTCGTTTGCAGGTAGCTGAAAAAATAGAACAATTTCCGGTGGCTATCGTGCCAATTGGAAGTACCGAGCAGCATGGACCCCACCTGCCGCTGGGAACCGATATTTTTATTGCTGAAAAATTGGCAGGTCTCGTGTCTGATAAAACCGGAGCGTTGGTATTTCCCTCACTTAATTTTGGATACTCATGGGGCTGGAGAGATATCCCTGGTACTGTTGCCATACCGCAGGAGCATCTGCAGATTATTTTAATCGATATTGTAAAAAGTGTTGAGCGCTATGGGATAAAGCTATTGATTTTTCTTAATGGGCATGAAGCTAATAATTCGTCCATGAAATATGCAATCCGGCAAGCGCAGGACGATACAAGCATGAAGCTTTTGGGAATGTTCTATCCTGGCATTGGGAAGCTGTATGAAAAATATATAGAATCTCCAACTTGGGGGGGTATGTTTCATGCATGTGAGTTTGAAACTTCATTAATGCTGGGAGTTGACGAGTCATTAGTCCACATGTCGCTTGCATGCAGAGAATATCCCGAGCACCCGGTTTTATACGGTATGGATAATTCATCCATCGGCAGTATTAGCAAAAGTGGTGTCTATGGTGATGCTACTTTTGCAACAAAGGAGAAGGGCAATAAATTGCTTACAGGCTTTGCCGACAATATTTCTGATATTATTAGAGCTGCATATGATGATTTATAAGGTATATTTGGCAGGGGCTGTGAAAAAAGGCTGTTTTTTTATGGCGAAAGGAAAGAATTCAATGAGCGAAGGAAAAAAGAACATTATTGCAGCGTTACTTCAGGAGTATGACATCAAGAACTCACGGCACGTTGAGAGTATAATTCTGATGACGTATTGTGGTCAGAAGGATAAATAAGGCAGGTCAACCATTATATGTAGTGGTTTTGAAGTAAAAAATGAGCAAAAAACGGGCTAAAAAAGTGCATTTTTCGGCTAGTTTTTTTGGGGCATTTTATAGATGACATTGGAGATTTTGATGATGACAGCGGGTAACATCCACCGAGCGGAGTAGTTATATATATAGATAGAAAGTTAAAAGAGTACAATAATATAATATGAATTGTTCCATATACGTTTAATTATGTGAATCAATTTTTTATCTTTTTTATGGTGTGTCAAAAACTGGCACGCTAAAATTTTAT